>JALZLU010000095.1 GCA_030858685.1 Chloroflexota bacterium
GGAGATCCTTGGCATCGCGGGCGGCCAGCTCCGCGAGGCGCTCGTCCTGAACGCCACGGAAGGCGCCGCCCCGTTCCAGATCAACCTCTTCTGGATCGTCGTCCAGGCGGCGACATTCCTGTTGTTCCTTGTCATCCTGTGGCTGACCGCCTTCAAGCGCATCGGCAGCGTGCTCGAAGAGCGGCGCTCCCGGATCGAGGAGGGACTGCGCGACGCCGACGCGGCGCGCGTGGAGCGTGAGCAGGCGGCCGGCGAGCGGCTGGCCACTCTTGCCGCCGCGCGTGAGGAAGCGAACGAGGTGCTGACGCGCGCGCAGCGCGTGTCGGACGAGATCCGGGAGCGCGAAATGGTTGCCACGCGCGCCGAGATCGAGCGGCTGCGTGATCAGGCAGCGGCCGACATCAACGCCGAAAAGGAGCGCGCACTGTCCGAGGTGCGCAGCGAGGTCGCCGACCTTGCCCTTCTGGCCGCCGGCCGAGTGGTCGGCGAGACGATGAACCAGGATCGCGAGCGGCGACTGGTCGAGGAGTTCCTGGCCGAGATGACGACCGACGGCGGTGCGCGGCGCGAGGGACGAAACTGATGGCCGCCGGCCGCAGTGGCTCGCGACGGTACGCTGAGGCCGCCTTCGAGATTGCCCAGGCCGACGGCCAGGTTGAAGAGTGGCTTCAGCAGCTCCAAGAGGCGGCCGCGGCGGTCGAGGATCCGGCGACCATCCGGCGGCTACAGGATCCGGCGGTGCCGTTCGAGGAGCGAAAGCAGGCCCTGCTGTCGGCGCTCGGCCCGGCTGCGCTGCCCAAGGTCGGCAATCTGCTGCAGCTCGTCCTGCGCCGTGGGCGGCTCGATACGCTGCCCCGGCTGGCGTCGGAGTTCCGGCGCCTGTACAACCGCCGCGCTGGCATCACGGAAGCGACGGCAGTCACGGCTACGCCGCTGTTGGAGCAGGACGTTGATGCCCTTCGCCGGCGGCTGGAGGAGCTTGCCGGCGGCCAAGTGGAACTCTTCCTGACAATCGATCCATCGCTATTGGGTGGCGTGCAGGTGCGCCTCGGCGACAGACTCATCGACGGCAGTGTCCGCGGCCGCCTGGAGCGGCTGCGTGACCGGCTCGCCGCCGGCGCCTGAACAGGAGACAGCAAATGGCCATCCGGTCCGACGAGATCACGACCATCATCAAGTCTGCCATCGAACAGTTCGACGCCGGCGTCGAATCGCGGTCGGTCGGCACCGTCGTGGAGGTGGGCGACGGCATCGCCCAGGTGTACGGGCTGGCGGGTGCGCTCGCCTCGGAGCTGCTCGAGTTCCCGGGCGGCGTCATGGGCATGGCGCTCAACCTGGAGGAGGACACGGTCGGCGCCGTGATCCTCGGCGACTACAAGCAGATCAAGGAAGGCGACACCGTAAAGACGACGGGCCGCGTGGTCGAGGTGCCCGTCGGCGTGGAGCTCATCGGCCGCGTCGTCGACCCGCTCGGGCGGCCGCTCGACGATCGCGGCCCGATCACCGCTTCCGCCACCCGGCCCGTGGAGCGCATCGCCCCCGGCGTCATCGCCCGCAAGCCGGTTGACACACCGGTCCAGACCGGCATCAAGGCCATCGATGCGCTGATCCCGATCGGCCGCGGCCAGCGCGAGCTGATCATCGGTGACCGCCAGACGGGCAAGACGGCGGTGGCCATCGACGCGATCATCAACCAGAAGGGCAAGGGCCTGGTCTGCATCTACGTGGCCATCGGCCAGAAGCTGTCGACCGTGGCCAAGACGGTTGCCGTGCTGGAGCAGTACGGCGCGATGGAGCACACCATCGTCGTCGTCGCGGGTGCAGAGGATCCGGCGCCGGTCCAGTACCTCGCGCCCTACTCGGCCGCAGCGATGGGCGAGGAGATCATGGAGAACGGCGTCCAGCTGGGCGGTGAGCTCGTGAAGGATGCGATGTGCGTCTACGACGACCTGACCAAGCACGCCTGGGCCTACCGCGAGATGTCGCTGCTGCTGCGCCGCCCGCCCGGTCGCGAGGCCTATCCCGGTGACGTGTTCTACCTGCACTCTCGGCTGCTGGAGCGTGCTGCCCGGCTCAACGATGAGAACGGCGGCGGCTCCATCACCGCGTTGCCGGTCATCGAGACGCAGGCCAACGACGTCTCGGCCTACATCCCGACCAACGTGATCTCCATCACGGATGGCCAGATCTATCTCGAGTCGGACCTCTTCAACGCAGGCCAGCGACCAGCCCTCAACGTGGGCATCTCGGTCTCCCGCGTGGGCTCGGCGGCGCAGATCAAGGCGATGCGCAAGGTGGCCGGGCCGCTCAAGCTGGACCTGGCGCAGTACCGGGAGCTGGCCGCATTCGCTCAGTTCGCCTCGGACCTGGATGCCGCAACGCGACGCCAGCTGACGCGCGGCGAGAAGACCTCGGAGGTCCTCAAGCAGCCCCAGTTCCAGCCGCTGGCGGTGGAGCAGCAGGTGGCCATCCTGTGGGTCGTCTCCAACGGCTACCTGGACGATGTGCCCACGCCGCGCATCAAGGACTTCGAGCAGCGCTTCTACCGCTTCCTGGAGTCCGACCGACCGGACCTGCTCTCATCGATCCGTGAGAAGGGCGCGCTGGACGACGACATCGTAGCCGCCCTCAAGGAGTCGACGGAGGCGTTCAAGGAGACCTTCACGGCCTGACCGGCCGTCCCATCATCCCCAAGGAGGCAGCGACCAGGTCGTGCCCAGTCAGCGAGAGATCCGACGGCGCATCTCGTCCGTGCGGAACATCAAGCAGATCACCCGCGCGATGCAGTTCGTGGCTGCCTCGAAGTTGAAGCGCGCCCAGGACGCGACACTCCAGTCGCGGCCCTACAGCGACAAGCTGGACGAGGTGCTGGCGGACCTCGCATCCGTGCTGGGCGACGAGGATCATCCGCTCCTTGCCCGCCGCGAGGGTGGCACCCGCCTGCTGGTGCTCTTCACCACGGATCGCGGCCTCGCCGGCTCGCTCAACACCAACACGATCCGCTTCGCCGCCACCGAGATCACCGAGCATCCCGGCGACATCGCGGTGGTGACCGTCGGCCGCAAAGGCAATGGCGCCATGCGCCGCGCGCGGGTGCCCATCGCCGCGAGCTTCGACGGTTTCGGCGATCGACCCACCTTCGCCGAGGTGCTGCCGCTGGCGCGCCTCATCACCAATGACTACCTGGCCGGCACCTACGCCACCATCGACCTGGTCCACCCGTCGTTCGTCTCGACGCTGGTTCAGCGTCCCCACGTGGCCCGGCTGCTGCCCATCGAGCCCACCGAGAGCGCGGACACGGGCATCACCGGCAACCAGTTCATCTTCGAGCCGGACGCAGCGTCCGTCCTGGAGTCACTCCTGCCGCGCTACGTGGCCACGCGCCTCTACCAGGCCGTGCTGGAAGTGACCGCCAGCGAGCAGTCCGCTCGTATGGTGGCCATGAAGAATGCCACGGAGAATGCGCAGGAACTCATCGAGGACCTGACCCTCACCTACAACAAGGTCCGCCAGACCAACATCACCCGCGAGATGATCGAGATCGCGACCGGGGCCAGCGCGTCCTAGCCGCTCCAGGAGGAACACCACGACCAT
This sequence comes from Chloroflexota bacterium, assembly GCA_030858685.1. Taxonomy (GTDB): domain Bacteria; phylum Chloroflexota; class Limnocylindria; order Limnocylindrales; family CSP1-4; genus Palsa-1032. Next base: position 3,595 of record JALZLU010000095.1, read on the forward strand.
GGCCGCCGTCAGCCCCGAACCGACCAGCACCGCGCCCAACATCACCGCCGCACCGCCCAGCGCCAGCGCGACCGCCGCGAAGCGCGCCACGGGGCGGATCATCGCCATCACCGGGCCGGTCGTGGACATCGAGTTCCCCTCGGGACAGCTGCCCGCCATCTACAACGCCGTGGAGATCCTGCGCCCGGGCGATCCGCTCGTGGCGGAGGTGCAGGGCCATCTCGGCAACGACTGGGTGCGGGCCATCGCCATGACCGCCACTGACGGCCTGTCGCGCGGCGTGGAGGCGGTCGATACCGGTGCCCCGATCACCGTGCCCGTCGGCGAGGCCACCCTGGGTCGCGTCTTCAATGTGCTGGGCCAGCCCATCGACGGCAAGGGCGAGGTCAAGGCCGAGGCGTCCTATCCCATCCACCGTTCGGCGCCGTCCTTCGACGAGCAGGCCACGGCCACCGAGGTCTTCGAGACGGGCATCAAGGTCATCGACCTGATCGCGCCCTTCGCCAAGGGCGGCAAGGTGGGCGTCTTCGGCGGTGCCGGCGTGGGCAAGACGGTCATCATCCAGGAGCTCATCCGCAACGTGGCCCAGGAGCACGGCGGCTACTCCGTATTCGCAGGCGTGGGCGAGCGCTCCCGCGAGGGCAACGACCTGCTGCATGAGATGACCGAGTCCGGCGTCATCGCCAAGACGGTGATGGCCTTCGGCCAGATGAATGAGCCGCCCGGCGCGCGCCTGCGAGTGGGCCTCACGGGCCTGACCATGGCGGAGTACTTTCGCGATCAGGGCCGCGACGTGCTGCTTTTCATCGACAACATCTTCCGCTTCACGCAGGCGGGGTCGGAAGTATCGGCTCTGCTGGGCCGGATGCCCTCCGCGGTGGGCTATCAGCCCAACCTGGCTACGGAGATGGCCGGCCTGCAGGAGCGCATCACGTCGACCAAGACCGGATCGATCACTTCGCTGCAGGCCATCTTCGTGCCAGCTGACGACTACACCGACCCGGCGCCGGCAACAGCCTTCGGCCATCTGGACTCGACCATCCGCCTGGAGCGCTACCTCACCGAGCTGGGCATCTACCCGGCCGTGGATCCGCTGACCTCGACCTCCACGGTGCTCGATCCCAACATCGTGGGCCAGGAT
>JALZLU010000449.1 GCA_030858685.1 Chloroflexota bacterium
TCGCCCCTACGGTCATTCGGTCCGGGCGAGGAGCCCCGCCCGAAAGAGGGCGAGCCGACCGCCTCCGCCCACGGCGAGCTGTTGTAGCGAGCTAGCCAGGGCGCTCCACCCGCGGTTCGCGGTCGCCCGCCAACTCGTTCCACAGCTCGTGGTCAGTGTCGCGCTTGGCGACATACCTGGTGCGAGTGTCAGCCTCCTGACCGCCGATGGCCTTGAACGGCCCCGCTTCAAGGTCAGCCAGGTCGACGTAGACGCCGCCCTGCTCCAACCGCGCTCCCTCCTCAAGCACAGCGAGGCGTGCCATCTGGTCGGGCGACAGCTGATCGACCAGTCGCTGCTGAACGTGCTTGTCGTCGGCCGCCGGCACGCTCTCGTCAGCGTGTCCCGCCGGGTCACCCGGCGCATCGACCGGAGCCAGGTCATCGTCGAAGGACGTGTCGCGCGGTTCCGGCCCCTTGGGATTCGTCAGCTCCTCCTGGCGCACGTCGTGGGTCTCGGCATGGCGAGCAGCCGGACCGCCACTGTCCGAGTAGGGAGCCTGGCATCGCCCGGGCTGGTGTCATCTGATCGGTTGCGGGGCATGGGTCCTCCTGTCAGGCGGGATGGCTCTCGGGTTCGCGCGATGCCAGTGTGCGATGGATGTCCAAGGCAGCCTTGACGCCGTGGGCCGCCGCGATGGCTACGAACTGCGAGTCACCGGCCACGTCACCGGCCGCCCAGACGCCTTGGACGCTCGTGTGCTGCTCTTCGTCGACCTGGATGGCACCCGACTCGTCCAGCTTGACGGCCAACTGCTGGGCCAGCGCGGTCTGATGCTCCTCGCCCAGGCTGAAGAAGGCGGCCGCGGCGGGCAGCACGCTGCCATCGTCCAGGCGCAGGCCGTCCAGTCGCCCGTCCTGCCCCTCGAAGCGCACGATGTCGGCGGTGCGCAGTGCGATGCCGCGATCATCCAGCCAGGCGCGATCATCCCCGGATAGTTCCGGACTCCGGCCGTCGCTGAGGAGGGTGACGTCGCGACTCCAGTGGCTGACCTTGGACACGAAGTCGCGGGCCGCTTCGTTCCAGGAGATCACGGCGATGGGCTGGTCGCGCCACTCGTAGCCGTCGCAGTGCGGGCAAACATGCACCGAGCGGCCGTAGAACTCGTCGAATCGCTCGATGTCTGGGAGCAGGTCACGCACCCCGGTGGCCATGAGCAGGCGTCGTACCCGCCACTCCCTGCGACCTGATCCGGCGAGCCGGAAGCCACCCTCGACCACATCAGCACGCTCGATGCGGCAGTCCTCGATGCGACCCCCCAGCTCCGCCACCTGGCTACGCCCGATGGCGATCAGATCCCTGGCCGAAGCGGCCGGGAGGCCGAGATAGCCGTGGACCTCGGTCGCAGCCTGGTTGCGCGGCGGGCCGCCGTCGAAGGCGAGCACGCCTATGCGGTGGCGGCGCAGGAAGAGGGCTGCAGACAACCCGGCATATCCCGCCCCAACGATGCCCACCTCCGCGTCGAAGGCGTCCTTCCCTTCGCCGGGCGCGCCCGTGGTGGCATTCATGGGGAGACGCTACGGCACGCCGTATCACGGGCAAGCGTTCGGCCACGCGCCACACGTAACGTCGGGCTTCATAACGTAGCGAACCAGCGGTCCCATGGCGTGCCGCTAGCAAGGCGTTGCCTTTCCGATCAAGTTTCCGCGAGACGCCCGGACCAGGGGGATCCCCAGTGGGAACCCTGAGCCGATCGGCTCCTGACGCTGGCGATGCCCTGTGGCGACCGATGCCCTCTGCCGACCGATACCGTCCGGCGACCGACTTCCATGCCGATGCTAGTCTCGCCTCATGGTGCTCGAGCTTCGCGACCTGCCCGGCCTTCCCGACCCGCGTCTGCAGCCGCCCACGGTGGCCGATGCTGGCGACCCATTCGCCGAGTTGCGCATCGTGCATCTCGTGGCGCGACTTCCGCGCGGTATGCCCATTCGCGTCCGGGACCTGGTGGACCGGCTCAACGCGGAGCACCTGGACTGGTCATTCAGCCGTTCGGTGGTGGTCGCCGCACTGGTGCAACTGCAGTCGAACTGGATGTCGGACTATCGCAACAGCAGTGGACTGGAGCTTGCCGAGGGCAGCCAGGGCGAGACCGTGACCATCGAAGACTCGAGCCGCGTGGACCCGTGGATCATCCGCCAGGCCGACCGCCTGGCCGGTGCGTGTACCGAGCGCCTGCGGACCTTTGCGGTGGATGAGGGATCCATCCCGTAGGTCGGGGCGCGACAGACTTGACCAAGGAACCAGCGAACGAGAGGTACACACATGACCGTCAGCGGATACGCCAAGGAAGACGTACTGGTCAGCCCGGAGTGGGCGCAGCAGCATCTGGATGATCCGAACGTCCGGTTCGTGGAAGTCGACGTCGACACGGCCGCCTACGAACAGAGCCACATCCCCGGCGCCGTGGGCTGGGACTGGACCAGCCAGCTCTCCGATGGGATACGCCGCGATGTCGCTTCACGCGAGGAGATGTCGCGGCTGCTCAGCGAGTCAGGCATCGGGCCGGACACGCACATCGTGCTTTACGGCGACAACAACAACTGGTTCGCGGCCTGGGCCTACTGGCAACTGAAGCTGCACGGCTGGGAGCGTCTGAGCATCCTCAACGGCGGCCGCAAGTACTGGCTGGACGATGGCCTGCCGCTCTCCGCGGACGCGCCATCCTACGAACCGACCGGTATCGAGCTGCCCGAGCCATCCAACGATCTGCGCGCCTTCCGTGACGATGTCATGGCACGGCTGGGTGACCCGGGCGCCACGCTGGTGGACGTGCGCTCTCCCGCCGAGTTCAGCGGGGAGGTCATCGCACCGCCAGGCATGACCGAGACGGCTCAGCGCGGCGGCCACATCCCCGGTGCGCAGTCGATCCCCTGGGCGCAGACGGTCCGGGAGGACGGCACTTTCAAGGACGCCGACGCCCTCCGCGCGCTGTACGAGCCGAAGGGTGTCACGGCGGACAAGGACGTCATCGCCTACTGCCGCATCGGCGAGCGCTCCAGCCACTCCTGGTTCGTGCTCCGGGAGCTGCTGGGCTATCCCAGCGTGCGCAACTACGACGGCTCGTGGACGGAGTGGGGCTCCATGGTCAACATGCCCATCGAGCGCTGACGGATGCCCATCGAGCGCTGGCGGATGCGATCGAGCCTACCAGCTGTCGACGGGATCTCGCGAGTGGGCCACTCGCTGGGCGAGCGCGGTGGCGCGCGCGTCAGTCAGCCCTGGTCAAGTATTCGGTAGATCCCCGCCAGCGTCTCGAACATGGCCCCATCACCGGCACCCCACAGGTTCGTGAGGAAGACGAAGACCAGGTCGCGGTCGGGATCGACCCACAGCCGCGTCCCTGTCGCGCCGCCGTGCGTGAAGGCTCGCGCTGAAGCAGGCACCGTGGAGACCGCCGGCCGTGCCGCCCCGGACTCGTCGAGGGATCCTGCGGTGGACACTGCAGAAGACTCCAGCGCGGGTGCCACGCCACCGACCACGGATGGCGCCGAGCCGTCCAGTCGGGGCTTGCCCCAGCCCAGCCCATAGCGGGGATCGCGCCGCGTGCCATCGGCTGTGATCTCCTCGATACCCGCCGTCTGCTCGCGCGTCATCTCAGCCACGGACTCCGCGCTGAGCAGGCCGCGCCCCTCGGCGATGGCGCCCGGCAGCAAGCTGCGGCCGAAGCGCGCCAGATCCTCAGCCGTGCCCCACAGTCCCCCGCCGGGCAGCGCCGTCCGGGCCAGATAGCGCAGCACCAGCTCCCGTATCAATCGATTGCGCATAGGTACGCCATCCACGGGCAGGATCCGCGAGCGGTCATGGCGCGGGTCGAAGGATGTGTCGACCATGCCCGCCGGATCGATCACCAGCGTGTCGAGCGCCTGGGGAAACGGTCGACCGGTGAAGCGCACCAGGAGCTCGGCCAGAAGAAGGAACGACGACGAGCAGTACTCGTAGCGGCTTCCCGGCTCGAAGCGCAGCGGCGCCTGACAGATCATCTCCAGCAGGCGGGCGCTGGACGGCCGCTGGTTGCGCAACACGTCGGGATGGATGTCCTGGACACCCGCTGTGTGGGTCAGCACGTGCCAGGTCGTGACCCGCCCCTTGCTCTCACCCTGGAAGGGCGGGACGTACTGCGCGATGGGCACGTGGAGATCGACCAGCCCCTGCTCGACCAGGCGCATGACCGCGGTAGCCACGACCGGTTTCGTCAGCGAGGCCAGGAAGAAGATGCTGTCAGCGCGCAGCCGCTGGGTCGTCGGCCCGGGGAAGATGTCGATGGAGAGCGTGCCGGTGCTGTCAGCCACGGCCACGACCGCACTGGGGATGATACCCGCGCGCACAGCCTCCGCCGCCGGCTCCAGGCAGGCACGGATGCGTCGGGGATCGGCACGCGGCGTGGCAGTGGTCATGGGAGGCCCGATGATAGGGGCGTGACGCGGAAGGAGCTCATCCGGGAGACGGACCGCCTCGTGGCCGAAGGTGAGCGCCTGCTGCGCGACCCGTCCCTTGGTGGCCTCCAGCTCTGGTTGCAGCTCTCTGATGACCTGATGAGCCGAGCCTGGGGCGCCATGGATCGCTACCACCTTTCCTGGCTGATGGTGGGTCGACCCAAGGACGTCATTCGCGGCCGGCCCATGACCGTCGTCGAGGAAGAGGCCTACGTGCGTGAGGTGGCCGAACAGAAGACGGCCGCCCTGCGCATGAGCCTGCACGCCATCCGGGACCAGGGCATGCCCTTCGTCGGTGAGACGCCGGAGGTCAAGGAGCCGTCGGGACCATCCGTGACGGACGGGTCCATCGAACGCTAGAGGCGGCGGATCCCATCCATGGGCAGGATGAAGATGGTGGCGCCACCGTGCCTGACCTCGGTCGGCAGCCACGCGGCGTCCATGCCGCCCAGCAGCTCCATGGGCACCTGCTCCGTCCGTGTTTGGCAGTTCTCCTCGAGGATTGCCAGGGCCGGCTCTACCTGCTCGTCTTCCAGGCCCAACAGCAGGGTCGTGTTGCGGGCACGCAGGAAGCCGCCCTGTGAGGCCAGCTGCGTCACACGCAGTCCGCCCTCCTGGAAGGCGCTGATGACGCGCCCGGAATCCTCGCGGTGGACGATACAGACGAGCAGCTTCGGCATGACAGGAAGCCTAGCGCGCCGAGCGCCAGGCGACGACCACCAGGATGGCGACCTCCACTGCGTCGAAGAGGGAGAGCTGCGGTGCCAGCCAGCTCGGGAAGGGCTGATCCGACACCCGCTCGGCGAACGTCCGGCTGGAGGCGGGCAGCAGGGCCAGCGAAAGCAGGTAGTCGATGGCCGACCCACCCAGCCACGCGACGGCGCCCAGGACGGCCGCCGTGCGTTGGACTCCCGCCTGTGGGCTGTGCAAGGCAGCGCCGAAGGCTCCCCAGACGACCGCGACACCCAGCAGCCAGCCGCCCACGGCGGCCACCACGAGCAGGCCCGGCCCGATGTCGAAGATCGCTCTGAGAACAGCCAGGACGATGGCCACGCTGGCAGCCACGCCGAGTCCTGCCAGGAAAGCGCGCGGGAGGTTCGGCGGTCGCGAGACGGGCGGCGGGGCGCTGCGGGCCGTTGCCGCCGGCGACGCACCACCTTCGCCGCGGCTGCGCACCTCGCCGGGATCGGCTGGTGGGGGAGGCTGCCGCTGCGTCATCAGCGGCTAGACTAGCGGGCGATGGGTCATCCGAGCCTGGGGCTGCCTCCTGCCGACCGGACCGCCGGTCACCCCCAGGCAGCCGCGCGCCTGCGCGCCGAGCGCCATCGTCTGGCGCGTCTGGCGCTGGAAGCCTCGGTCCGCCTCTCACCCGGCTTCGGCGAACGCTACGCCGAAGTCGCGATGCGCCGCTTCCTGCGCGACCTGGACCGCCACATCGAGCAGCTGGCGCGCGCCCTGGAGACGGGCGACGACGGGTTCGTGACCAACTACGGGGAGTGGCTCGTCCCGGTCTACCGCCGCCGCGGCGTGCCCATGCGTGACTTCATCGTGCTCCTGGGAGGCTTGCGTGACGCGGTCCTGACCGTCCTGCCCGGCGAGGACGTCACGGTCACCCGTCAGCTCATCGAGCGTTGGGCCGGGCGCCTCAAGCACCACGGTCGGCTGCCCGGTGACCACCAGGGCAATCGCATCGTGCGCTTCTTCTGGAAGGGCGCCGGCTTCGCCGACGATTCGGTGGTCTGATGACCATCAAGTGGGTCAAGATCGACCCGCTCGTGATGAACGGCGAGCCATTCTG
>JALZLU010000132.1 GCA_030858685.1 Chloroflexota bacterium
CGGTGGTGCCTGCGATGATCTCGGTCATCTTCAGGACACTGGTGTCGAGCGACTGGAAGAAGACGCGCTCGACCCTCTCGGCCAGGCGCGCGGACGCGTTGGCGGCCGAGGCGAAGATGCCATGACCCTCGGCACGCTGGAAGAAGATCCGCTCTGTCCGCTCTGCCAGGCCCGCAGTCGCGTCGGCAACCGCGCCGACCACACCACCGCCGTCGGACGCCCGTTCGGACCAGGCCGAGGCTCGCTTGGCGGCCCTCCCAATCCGCGGCCCGTCACCGTGCGAGTGATCCTGCGGCACCGGGGAGGCGCCGACCCCGGAGATCCCTAGCCAGTCGAGCCGCTCGGGGGGTTCGGCGAGCGCGACGGCCCCGGCTGCATCCTCACTGCGCAGCGCGAGGAACCGCGCCTCCCAGGTTGCGGCTTCCTGCGCCGCTGCCGTGGGGTCCGGTGCGGACAGCGCGGGCGGGCGGTCGATCACCGCGCTGTCGAGGCGGTCGAGCGCCCGGCCCAGGGCCCTCGTCGGAGCCACGATGGCGCGGTCGTAGAACTCGTCGAGGTAGCCGCGGTTGAGTGCCGCCCAGTAGAGCCGGCGTTCCACAGCAGGGCCGGCGCCTGGCGGCAGCTCGGCTCGGAAGCGGTCGAGGTAGCGAGCGCCGTACCAGCCGGAGAGCAGCAACAGCGCGACCGCGATGGCGAAGAGCGCCACGAGGACGGCGTTGCCCGGCGGCACTCCGACACTGCCTGCCGCGCTACTCCCGAGCAGGCGTTGGAACCAAGAGCCAGCGAGCCCTCCCGGGAGGATGCCGGTGGCCAAGCCCAGCGCGACGAGACCAGCCAGGACACACAACGGCGCGACCAGCCGCGACCCGAGGGTGCGGCTCGCCTGAGGTGAGGGGACGTCATGGCCGTGGCCATGATCGGCGAAGGCGACCGCGGTCATGCGCTGCGTCGCGAGCACGGCGGCGAAGACCGCGATGACCGCCAGCGCGAGCACGACCCACACGTTCTCGCTGAGGGTGTAGCCGTTGGTCGGCCCAACCACCCGGCCGACCAACGGTACTGCGAGCAGTCCGGTGCCCACCGCCAAAGCGGCGGCGGCCAGTGGGCGTGCGGTGTCCACCGGACGACTCACCGCTGTGGGGTCAGCACCGCTGTGGAGGTGATGCAGGATCGACGGTGCGGTCAGGAACAGGTAGCTCTTGTAGAAGGCGTGCGCCACCAGGTGGAAGATCGCAACCGCATACAGCCCCAGCCCGCAGAACAGGAACATCAGCCCCAGCTGTGCGGTCGTCGACGCCGCCAGCATGCCCTTGATGTCGGTCTGCGTATAGCCGACGAGCTGCCCGTAGAGCGCTGTCACCGTGCCGACGATGCCGACCACGATCAGCGCGCTCGGTGCGTGGTCGAAGATCGGTGCTGAGCGCACCACGAGGTAGACACCGGCGGTGACCATCGTGGCCGCGTGCATGAGTGCGCTGGACGGCGTGGGCCCTTCCATCGCCCTGGCCAACCAGGTGCCGAGCGGCAACTGCGCAGACTTGCCGGTTGCGCCGAGCAGGAGCAGCAGTCCGACCGCTTCGACGACTCCGCGAGGCAGCGATGACGACTGGGCGAAGACCTCGCTGTACTGCAGTCCGCCGGTGTGAACCACGAGCAGGAACATCGCGAGAAGCAGACCGGCGTCCCCGACACGGTTCATCACGAACGCCTTCGTGGCCGCCTGGGCGGAGGCTGGCCGCTGGCGATAGAAGCCGATCAGCAGGTAGGAGCAGACCCCGACGCCCTCCCAGCCGAGGAACATGACGAGGTAGCTGTCGGCCATCACCAGGACCAGCATGGCGAACACGAACAGCGACATAACCGTGAAGTAGCGGGTGAAGCCGTGCTCGTTGTGCATGTAGTTGACCGAGAAGTGCACCACTAGCGCGCTGATGCCGGTCACCACGAGCATCATCACCACGCTGAGCGGATCGAGCAGGAATCCGAAGTCGACGCTGAAGTCGCCGCTGTCGATGAAGCGGTAGACAGTGACCTCGCGGGCGCCTGGCCGCAGCACCATCGCCGCCGCGATGCCCAGGCTGATGAGAAACGAGGCGACCGTTGTCGTGACAGCGATCCGCGCGACGGCCACCTGCCCGTAGAGACGCTCGCCGGTCAGGGCGTTCACCGCGTTGACGACCGCGGCGCTCAGCGGAAGGCCGCAAACGGCCACGGCCGCCAGCTCAACGCCACTCACGCCCGAGCCACCGTCTCGCGGTCGACGGACCTGATCAGGGCGGGAGGCAGGAAACCCTCCCGGCCGTGGTAGTACTCGTGCGATGATCCGACGGCCGGCAGGTCGGAGACGTTCTCGTCCCACGGCACGAAGCCCTCGCCGGCGACAAACCGCGTGAAGCTGCCGTCGTCGGGGTCCATCGCCACCAGCTGCACCCACTCGTTGTCCAGCAGCTCAGCTATCACCGGCTGCCGCCCGTAGATGCCACCGAGCACGTCCAGCGTGGCCTCGACGATCAGGAGCAGGCGCATCGGTTCGTGGATCTCGATCATCTGCCGCGGCAGGCCGGTGCGCAGGTCGCTCGCAGCCCCTTCCATCACGCCGAGCAGACCCGACACATTGTGCGGCACCTTCGTGTCGCAACCGTAGACACCGTTGTCGACGCTCGAGAAGTAGTACTCGAGGTTGATGCCCGCGCCCACCGGCCCCAGGGCGAGCAGGATGCGCTCGACGAATGCGCCGGTCGGATCCTCGGTGGGGTTGTAGGAGATGACGAAGCCGCGCCGGTCGAAGAACGCCGCCTGGGTCAGGGAGCGGCGACCAACGACGGCGAAGGCGTTCGTGCAGTGGCCCCACTCGGGACGGACCTGGGACAGGTCGCGGCTGCGGCTCTCGACGTGGCGCAGCGCCACCGCCGGAGAAGGGTCCCTCGGTGCGGAGGTGAACCGCCGGCAGCGCTCTCGTGCGGAACGGGCTCGCGCCTCGTCGAGGTCAGCGCGCAACGCATCCCACTCCGCGGCGTGCGTCCCGGGCATGTCCTGGGTGTCGAAGAAGATGACCGCGTCGCTGGCGGTGTTGTGGATTGCGCCCACGAAGTGGGTGTCGTCGGGGATGTCGATACCTCGCTCCCGAAGGAGCTCACGCACTTCAGGACGGTTGGAAAGGCTGGCGAACGCGCGGCCGTTGGGTCCACCGTGCTTGCCCCCGCACGCGCCGCAGTCGTGCGCCGACTCGTGCGGGTTGTTGACCGATATCGACCCGTGTCCGCAGAACACGACGAGCCGCGCGAAATGGTGGGTCATGCCGATGTTGCGCATCACTGCCTCGATGCGGTCGGCCTGCTCGACGGTCTCGAAGCCGCGGCCACTCTCGTCGCGGTCCAGGGTGAGCAACGTGGGCGGCTGCGGGACGAGCCGACGGCGCGTGGCATCGGCCAGCTCGGTCCACCGCCACGGCGCCAGCACGCGGCCGACGAGCGGGACCGCCTGAATCAGCCCCGTCAGCTGCGTGAGGAAGAAGGCAGAAACGGCGTTGCGCTTGGTCTCCCAGTAGGTGTTGTGGAAGACCGCCTCCCAGGCGCGGCGGGCACGGCGGCGCTCAGCCACCGTGGCACCCTCGGGACGGGGAACCTCCTGGACCCGGTGGGCGGGGACGACGCCGGCGGGGCAGAGCGGGGTCACGTCATGCTCGTCGAGCCCGCTGTAGTCCATCGCGACGCCGAAGAAGCCACCCGCGCCGAACGTCTCATAGCCGTCGTCGAGCTCGTCGAAGGCCCTGTGCATGGCCTCTTCGCGCTCGTCGATGCAGAGCACCAGCTGCGCCTTCGGCCGCACCGGGCGATCCCGCCACCGACCGCGGCCGCGGTTGGCCGCGAGCGCGCCGAGGATCTCGTCGCGGTAGTGGCCCTCGAACGCGGCCAGCCAGATCGGCCCGTGGGCAGACTCCGGGAAGCCGTCGAGGATGGAGATCATTCGGTCACGGAACTCCGCGGGCAGCACCCGCACGTCGGCTGCCGACCATCCCTGCAGCTGCGCGAGGCGGAACAGGCGCCAGGCGTGGTCATGCGCGCACGGGCGATCCCCGCTGCCGGGACCGCGCTGTTGGTACGCCCACACCCATTCGGCGAGTCCGGTCCACGAGGCGTCTGAGCCCCCCGTCGCGGCGAGTTTGCGCACGGAAGCGGCCAGGAGCGGCGGCAAGGCGCCTGAGACGACCTCGGCACGCAGCCACAACTCGTGCGGGCGCGCGCGGAGGTGGTCGACGACTTCTACCGGTTCGAGGTGCCAGCTGCGGCGCGTCGCGGCGGTAACCATCTGCGTCTCGACGAACAAGCGGACGGCAAGGTACTGCACAAGGTCCGTCGGCTGAGCTTGCTGCCGAGGGAACCCGGGACTCGTCCCGCGCCAGCTCATCATCCCCGCCCAGCCCGGCAAGCCGGTCAGCACCCGGCCGATGTAGCCGCCCCAGTGTTCCTCCTCGACACCGAGCCGCGTGAGCAACGCGATGACGGCGTCCTCGGGCTGGTCGGGCAGCGTTGCCACCTCCTCGCGCCAGCCACGCAGCCCCTCGATGTCGAGCGTCTGGTCATGCGGCGCCGCGTCGCGCCAGGCAGCGTAGAAGCCGAGCGTCCGGTCCGGCATACGCCAGGCCGCCTGACCGAGGTCGAGGAATGCCGCACAGCGCCGGACGAGATAGCGGTTGACCCGCTCGACGATGTCATCACCGACGAGCGCGTGCACGAGTTCCGCATGCGTACGGTCGCGTCCCCAGCGGTCGAGCTGGTCGGGGACCACGCTCCGAAGATGGGCGGCGAGCAAGACCTGGGGGTCGCTGGCCCTGACCTGGCTGGCGAGCGTCTGCAGCGACCTGTCGCTCGCGCTGGCTGGCTGCTCTTCCACACCCCCAGCGGCCCCGTCTGCCTCAGCGCCAGCAGGCTGACGGGCGAGGGCGTAGAAAGCATCTGCTCCCCGACGCGACAGACCCCCGGGCTCGGTGTCAGCAAGGACGAACCATGCTGCGCACGCCTCCTCGCGCAACTCGGGCTGGGAAGCCGAGGCAGGATCGTCTGCCGCGCGCTCCTGCAGGCGGTCAAGCACTGCGCCGGCGGCATCTCGGACTGCCGAGCGCAGATTGTGGTGCAGCGGCACTGCCGCGCCCACGAACCTCTCGACGCCCGAGAACAACTCGACGACACCCTCGGGGACCGGATCCGGGTCACGCTCCCGTAGGGTCACGGGGTCGGTCGGTCCGTGCGGATCTGGGAGGGCGAACGCGGCCAGGCAGGCCCGCCACAGTGCCTCGACTGCGTGGGCTTCCAGGTCGCGGCTGAAGTAGGACTCGAGCGCCTCGAACGTCCCTGGAACTCCAAAATGGCGACGGCCCAGGCCGCGCACAACGCGGGTCTCCGCCTCAAGCCATAGCCGCCGGGTGTGGGCAGGGTCGAGGTTCGCGCCAGGCACGTCTGTGCAGTTCGCATCGATCGTCGCGAGATAGGCGTCCTGCCGCTCGGTGGGGATGCCAAGCCCACGCAGCAGTCGTGCGACAGGGGTCGGCCCCGTCGCAATCGGCCCGGCCGCCAACGTCGCCGCGACGTCGCTGAGCACCGCGGCGGATGCATCCAGGTCCAGCAGCGCGCCAAGCCAGTCCGCCAGTGTCCAGTCAGTCCCGACGCGTTGCAAACCGGCAGCGAGCTCGCGTTGCGCCTGGCTGAGCAGCCGGGCGCGGGCGGCCGGGGGGACGTCGGCGGCGATTCGGCGGCCGGCGTCCCCCGACGTCATCGAGTCGCGCAGGACAGCAGCAGGGACAGCCGTGGCTCCGTACTGGAGCTGTAGCCTGCGGATCTCGGAATCGGTGATGGTGCGACCACCGGCCGTGCCGAGCACCTCGGCAGGGCCGAACTCGGTGCGTGTCGCGAACACCGCGTCCAGGTCAGCGTCGGTGATGCGGCCCGCCCGGTGGCGCGCGCGCCCCCGTTCGACGGGCTCGTAGGCACGGCCCCCCAGCAGAAGTTCGCCTTCCGCCACCGCCTTCTCGAACGGCTTGTGCTGCAACCCGTGCAGCGTGTTGTGGTGGACGAATGTCGTCATTGGGCCCTGGCTCGGCAGCAAGTGGCCCCAGTGCTCGAGCTCGTGGGCGAGGCGCTCACGCTTGTCGGCGGGCGCCGTTGTCGTTGCGGAGGGGTCTGTGGTCATCGCGGGGTGATCAGCCGTTGAGTGCAGTCATGGCGCGAACGGACACATCGGTAAGGCTGAGCGCCAGGCTCGGAAAGATTCCCAGCGCCACCGTGAGGACCGCAAGCGGCACAGCCGCCGCTAGCTCGCGGCCGTCGAGGTCTTTCATACCCGTCCAGCGTTCGTCGAGCTCGCCGGTGAACATCGCCGCGATGACCCGCAGCGTGAACGTTGCGGTCACGAGAATGCCAAGGCTCGCGAACAGCACGTACAACCCCCAGCGCTCGTACGCGCCGAGTAGCGTCTGGAACTCACCCACGAACTGCGCGAGGCCGGGCAGGCCCATTGACGCCAGGAGCCCCAACACTGCGAGGCTGGTGTACCTCGGCATCTGGCCGCTGAGGCCTGACAGTTGTCCCAACTCCATCGTGTGTGTGCGCTCGTAGATGATGCCTACGAGGAGGAACAGTCCGCCGGTGATGATGCCGTGGGCAAGCATCATGAACATCGCGCCGGAGACCCCGGTCACGTTCAGCGCCGCGATGCCCAAGAGCACGAAGCCCATGTGGCTGATCGAGGAGAACGCAACCACCGCCTTGAGATCCGTTTGGCGGAACGCGAGGAAGGCGCCGTAGAGGATGTTGACCAACGCCAGCACGAAAAGCGCCGGCAGTAGCGCCCGCAGACCCAACGGGAGCGTGTCGGAGACTCGCAAGATGCCGTAGGCACCGAGCTTGAGCAGGACACCTGACAGCATGATGCTCACCGGTGTCGGCGCCTGCACATGCGCCAGCGGCAGCCAGCCGTGCAGCGGAAACACCGGGATCTTGACCGCGAACCCGATGAAGAAGGCGATGAACGGCAAGATCTGGAAGCTACGGGTCCACTCACCGCTGGCCGCCTCGAGCGTCGCCATGTCGAAGCTACGCGGCTCGACGGCGAGGTAGACCGCGAAGATGCCGAGCAGCATGAAGATCGAGCCGCCCAATGTGTACATGAAGAACGTCAGCGTCGCGCGCTCCTTCTTCGGCCCACCCCACATGCCGATCAGGAAGAACATCGGGACGAGCGCGAGCTCCCAGAACACGTAGAACAAGAACCAGTCCCCGGAGACGAACACACCGAGAATGGCGAACTCGAGCAGCAGCATGAAGGCGAAGTACGCCTTCGGTTTGCTGTCAACCTTCACGGACGCGAGCAGCGCGACCACGGTCAGCAGGGTTGTGAGCAGCACCAGTGGAAAGCTCAGCCCGTCGACGCCGAGGGTGTAGGTCATGCCGAGCTCGGGGATCCATGTCGTTCGCTCGGTGAACTGGAGCTCGGACGACGAGGAGTCGAAGTAGGCGAGGAGTCCCCATGAGAGCACAAGACTGCCGCCGGCCGCGGCAAGAGCCACGACTTTGGCCAGCGCCGCATGGCGGTTGGGGAGAAGCATGACCACGACCAGACCCACGATGGGCAGCCATGTGATGGCAGTGAGTATGGGCACGGGCGCTCGCCGCTGCGCTAGTCGTCGCGACTAGGCTCGCGCGGACGACTTGGGGGCCGTCCTCGTCGAGAACTCATGATGGGAGTCCGGCGTCAGGTGCCCGTCGCCCACGCGCACCACCCTGCCGGCGTCGGCGATGTAGCCGACCTCGAAGTCATGGAGGCGCTCCATGACCGTTGGGTCGACGTAGTGGACGCCGGAGAAGTCCAGCGTCACCGTCTTGCGGAGTGGCAAGGCGTCGAGCTTGGAACGCAGCGGGATGAAGTTGTGGAAGCCCAGAGCCTTGCGAAGCTGGATGCTGATCTCCTCGCCCTCCTCGCTGACAGCGATCGCCGGTTTGAACAGGTTGCCCAGCGAGGTGCCCCTGATCACTGCCCAGATCAGGCCGAGGACGATCCCGGTCGCCACCCCGATGAGCAGGTCGGTGAGCAGCACCGTGAACGCGGTAACGAGCATGAGTGCGAAGTCCACTTTGCCGACATGCAGCGCATGGCGGAAGTCGTTGGGGTGCGCGAGCTTGAAGCCGATGACGAGCAGAATGCCGGCCAGCGCGGCCAGCGGGATGAGCTCGAGCACGCTGGGCGCGGCCAGGACGAATCCTGCCAGGAACACACCGTGGAAGAAGTTGGACCAGCGGGTCCGGGCGCCGTTGAGGATGTTTGCCTTGCTGCGGACGACCTCGGCAATCATCGGCAAGCCACCGATGGCGCTGGAGACCATGTTGCCGGCGCCCTTCCCGATCAGCTCCTTGTTCATGTTGGCGCGGCGCTGCCAGGGGTCAAGCTTGTCGACCGCCTCCGCGGTGAGTAGGGACTCGAGGCTCGCCACGAACACGTACAGCACGATCCACTTGATCGCGGGACCGGACAGGAGACCAGAGAAGTCGGGCGACTCGAAGCCTGAAAGCAGGCCACCTTCACCGAGGTTCAATAGCGGACCGGCGCCGTTTGCCAGCGAGATCCCGGTGCCGACGATGACCGCCGCCAGCGGCGCCGGCACGACCTTGGCGATACGGCCGAGCATGGGCCAGAACACCATGACCAGCACCGCCGCGAGACCTATGAGAGCGGTGGCGGGCACCAGGTTGCTGAAGCTGGGGGGGATCGCCGT
>JALZLU010000183.1 GCA_030858685.1 Chloroflexota bacterium
TTGAGTGGGGTAACCTGCTCCGAGGGTTCGAATCCCTCCCTCTCCGCCAGTGCGCCCGTAGCTCAGTGGATAGAGCGTCAGGTTGCGGACCTGAAGGTCGTGGGTTCGAGTCCCGCCGGGCGCGCCATCTCCACCGAACATGCACGGACCGGTGTACGTGATTACGGCCGTCCGACTGGCACTGAGCGCTTGTTGGAGCGCTCATCCGGTGTTCCTGACCAGTGCGCATCAAGGCGACACCAGCGAGGATCATCGGGATACGGATCCGAGCGACGAGCGTAGCGAGCCGATACCCACGTACCCCTGGCTATGACCTACCTCTGGCTGGGAGCTTTGCGCCGTCCTGCCGCTGCGTTCTCGGCGAAGCGGATCGTGACGATCTTCGTCACGAGCGCGGTGGGGATCGGTTCGTCCGCCCGGAAGCGGATCGTCCCTTTGCCCGAGAGGTGCGGCGTGAGTTCCTCGCCGAGCGCGGTGACGACCTCCTCACTGGCGGGAAACAGGCTGTAGTGCTTCTTGAAGGCGGCGTAGGAAACGAGGAACTAGCCGTGGCTCTTGAAGGCAGGCATCTGGTACGAGATCAGCTCCGTGGCCTCCGGCGCGGCGGCCCTGATCGCCCGCCGAAGCTCCTGCATGGCAATGCGTCGCTCGTCGGGAAGGGCCGCCAGGTAGTCCTCGACGCTGGTTGCTGCGACCAAGCTTGCTCCTTGCTGTGAGTCGTGCCGAGGCAAGCGTAGTCCGGATCGGACGCGTCGCGATGTAACGTTGCTGCCACGTTCCGGCTGATCAAGCAGCCCCATCGCTGTCCGATGCGAGGTGACGATGTGGACCCCAACAGGAGGACCCGACCGATGACCGACGAGATGACCCATGATCGAGCCGATGAGATGGCCCCCGAGGACGGCGGTGAAGCCGTGACCGAACGGTTCGCCAAGGAGCCGCTGGCCGGCGAAGGCACGGACGACGACGAAGCGACCGTGACCGAGGGTCCGGCCCAGGGCGGGGCCACAGGCAAGGCAGGCCAGGGCACCGCCGACGAGTCCCACTAGGTACCGCGGTCCACGCGGTTCAGCAGCCAGGCCTCGATCTCGTGGCGCCGTAGCGCGACCGACGCAGCCAGGATGGCGAAGCTGCCCCACCAGATCACCGGCAGGGCGAACAACACGCCGACCGGCAGGAGCCAGGGACGGTAGGTTCTCGCCGCGACCACGATGACGGCAGCCGCCACGGGCAGCCGTGCCCAGAGCGGGATAGGCAGGGAGTGGCCGACCGTGCTGGCGCCCGTGCTGGCCACCAGCAGTCGGAACCAATCGCCCCACGCCTCCGGCATGATCGCGGCCGACGATCCGATCACGCCCACCGTCGCCACGCCAGCCCATGCCAGCGACCGCCACTCGCGGCGCACCAGGAACCAGAGCAAGCCCAGGCCCGGCGTCACCTTGGTGAGGATGAGCAGAGCCCACGCGCCTGCCCATCGAAACCCCACCACGATGCCCGCGGCCATCACGATGGCGATGTTGCCGCCCCACAACTCGGGTAGCGCGAGCACCAGGAGGGGCGCGAAGAGGAGCGGACCGGTCAGCCATCGCAGGACCGCCAGCAGCAACACCGTCCAGACCACCAGGAAGGCCGTCCATGACAGGGACCGCAGCGGGCTCACGATCTGGAGGAAGGCCGGCGAATAGAGGTACGCGCTCTCCTGGCCGACACCTGCGCTGTATGGGTCGTCCGGCGAGACGGACCAGTAGGCGCGAGCGTCGTGTCCCGGGCTGAAGCTGTCCGGCTGGAACGGTTCCGCGGTCGAACCCATGACGACCAGGAGCAGCAGGGCCAGCCCGAGCCCAGCCGCGGTCAGCGGGTGCCCGGCGCGCCGCTTCACGCCTGCGTCCAGCTAACCCTCCGGCAGCAGGGACTGCCCCAGCAGCAACGGATGACCCAGCAACCCTGTGTAGTGGGGGCGGTAGCGCTCCACGTTGTACATCAGGTCCACGTCGACATGCCGCGCGCCCAGCGCCGGATCGGGCAGGGTCGAGTGGGAGTACTTGCCGTCCCGGATGCCCACCATCCGGCCGCCCAGGCCGTCAGCGATGAGGTCCAGGGCCACGTTGGCGAAGGTGATGGCCACCATCTGGTCGAGCGAGTCGGGCTCTCCCGAGCGCAGGTCGTAGGTCAGTTCGGAGAAGACGGTCTCGACACGGGTCCGTGCCTTGATCTCATCGGCCAGGACCTCGGCGATGTTGGCCTTGTGCCGGTGACCGAAGGCATCGGCCTCGCCCACCTCCTTGATGGAGCCGCCACGCCAGACCGCGCCTTCCGCGGCGATCACGAATGCGTAGTGGCTGGGATTGAGTTCGCGATCCTCGAGCAGGATCTCCAGCAGATGGTCCAGGTCGAAGGGCACTTCCGGGATGAGGCACCGAGCAGAGGTCACGTATGCGGTGTAGAGCGCGGTGAAGCCGCAGTCACGCCCGAAGATGCGGTACACGCCGATACGCTCGTGCGATCCGAGCGTCGTGCGCTGGCGGTTGATGGCTTCCTTGGCACGCGTCACAGCGGTGGAGAAACCGATGCAGTACTCCGTGCCCTGAACGTCGTTGTCCATCGTCTTGGGGATGGCGATGAGTGGAACGCCCTGGTCGTGCAGTGTCTGGGCGAAGCTCAGGGTGTCGTCGCCGCCGATGGGCACCAGATAGTCCAGCCCGAGCCGCTCGATATTCTCGAGCACCACGGGCGTGAGATCGTAGGTAATGCCGTCATCGGTCATGCCGGCGGCTCTGCTCGCGTCGAGGTGCGCCGGCAATCGATCGGCCCGCATCCGACGCGGGCTTGTGCGAGACGTGTGGAGGACGGTGCCGCCCGTCCGGTCGATGGTGCGCGTATTGGCACGGTCAAGCGGTCGGACGTAGTCGGGATCGAACGAGGCGCCGGGGCGCTGGTGGGTCAATCCCTCCCAGCCCCGGCGGATGCCAAGGACCTCGAAACCGAGCTCCGTGCCCCGGTACACGACGCTCTTGATGACACTGTTCAGTCCCGGAACGTCGCCTCCGCCGGTCAGAACGCCGATGCGTCGGGGTCGAGCCATGGCTACTCCAGCTCAGCTGTGCGAGCGGTCATCGCCGAAACGGCGTAGGCGGCGACCATCGCGCGGATGGTAGCGCGCGGCCCAGCCGATGCTCACCTGCCATAGGTGGCCGTGCGTCGACCACCGAGCAGGGGCCGTGTAGCATCGAACGATGCACTACGAGATGTACATGCGAGCGGCCCTCTCCGAAGCCTCGCAGGCCGCGGCGGCCGGTGAGCTCGCGGACGGCGCCGTCGCCGTGCTCGACGAGGCGATGGTGGCGCATGGCCGGGCGCAGGTCCGAGCGCTGGGTGATCCCACCGCTCACGCCGTGATCGGAGTGCTGCGCGAGGCCGCGCGCCGGCTGGGGCGCCCCTCCCTCACGGGCGTCACCGTCTTCTGCACCGTCGAGCCTTGCATCATGTGCGTGGGGGCTCTGTTGGAGAGCGACGCCGACGGGCTCGTCTACGCGCTGGCCGACCCGCTAGGGGCCGCCGGCTCACTCATCCAGCTGGCCGACTCAGACCTGCTGCCGCGACGGCTGCGCATCGTGTCGGGCATCCTGCAGGAAGAGGCCGCAGACCTGCGACCCGATCTGCGCGAGGGCAGGCCCGCTGCCTTTCCCGGCTTCGCCCGCGCGCGCTGAGAGCCTGGGCTCCTGCCTCGCCCCGTCCCGCTCGCGGCTGAAGGCCGGACGCCTTTGCTATCCTCTTCGCGGAGAGGTGTCCGAGTGGTTGATGGTGCCGCTCTCGAAAAGCGGTGTGCGAAAGCACCGAGGGTTCGAATCCCTCCCTCTCCGCCATCTCTCGCTTCTCACCACCGTTCTGCGTCGCGGTTGGCCACGACGCCCCCGCGGAGAGGTCGCCTAGAGGCCTAGGGCGCCGCACTGGAAATGCGGTATGGGGCAACCCATCGAGGGTTCGAATCCCTCCCTCTCCGCCAGATCCCTCCTCGCAGGCCGCTGGAGCCGTCCGCGCGGCTCACCCGGTATGATTCCCGGGCCGTGCTAGGCGGGGAACTAGCGGTGCCCTGTACCTGCAATCCGCTCCAGCAGGGCTGAATCCCCTCCCGAGGCCCGCGCCCGCGGAAGCCGACAG
>JALZLU010000192.1 GCA_030858685.1 Chloroflexota bacterium
GCCCAGGCCATCGCGGGCATGCGGCAAGCACCAATGCGCTCCGGATCCCACAGCCGCCTTCCACACCTATGACCAGCTCGCCCCGGCGCAGTGGGCAGCAGTCGAGGCGCGGGCAACGAGCGTGGCGGGCAAGGGATCACCGACGGGCGCGGGATCGCCATCGAGCAACGAGATCAGGGCCCGGCCAGCGAGCCGTCCCTTCTCCCGGTGTGGCTGGCTAACGGTGGTGAGCGGAGGCACGAGGTGACGGGCGAGGGCGATGTCGTCGAACCCGACGATCGCAACATCGTCGGGAATGGCACGGCCACGCTCCCGTAACGCGTCGTACGCGCCGACCGCAAGACGGTCGCTCAGACAAATGAGGGCTGTCACATCCGGCGCGTTCTGAAGGAGGATCCTGGCCCCCTGCGCACCTTCAGTCTCGGTGCTGTCCGCCATGTGCACCACCGGCACCGGCCCGGCACCCGGCCTTGCGAGCAGCACGCGGGCATAGCCAGCCATCCTCCGGGCCGAAACCTCCAATGTTATCGGCGGCAGGCGCCCCAACTCGTGGAGCCCACGATCGGCAGCCAGGTTCATCCCGAACGACACGATCCCGACTGTCCGGTGACCGAGGCTCACCAGATGCTCGGCAACCTCGGCCGCAGCCCGCTCATCGTCGATCCCCACCCATGGCACGCCACTGAGCCGGGGTTGGTCAACCGTCACCAGCGGCAGCTTTCGATCCCGGACGTTTGCCAGGGCTGGATCGTCCGACGCCAGCGAATAGGCCACCACGCCATCGATCATCGATGTCGCGATGCGGCCCGGTTCCCCGTATCCCGCCGCCGATCCCGGGATGAGCGTCAGACCCATCCCGACTGGCTCGACAACCTCTGCCAGGCCACCGAGGAACGTCACCGCGGCCGGATCGTCGAACGCATACGAAAGGCCATTCTCGTAGATGACCCCTACGGTGTCGGAGCGCCCCATGCGGAACGCCCGGGCCAGCGGGTCTGGACCGGCATAGCCGAGTCGCCGCGCCGTTTCGAGGATACGTACGCGAAGGTCCGCCGAGAGCTGGTCTGGCCGATTGAAGGCATTGGAGACGGTTTTGGCGGATACACCAAGCTCATTGGCGATGCGCGTCAGCGACGCCCGTTTCCCCGGATCATTGGCCACGAACGCCCCCTTTCACCATGAATGATACACTGGAGCCTCGTTGTTTCTTCAACGTTGAAGTAGGAGAGCTTCATGGCTAACCGCCATCCCGATATCGCCCATCCCGCGCCTTCGCCCGATGGCCCCGGGTCCACACCGGAAGCCACTACCACCGCGTTTGCGACCTGGCTGCTGGTGGCGGTGCTCTGTACCGTCCAGGTGCTCGATGTGCTGGGCACCACGTTCCTGATTGTCGCCCTGCCGACCGTGCAGCGGGAGATTGGGCTTTCGACCGCCTCCACGGACCTGCTCGCGGGAATCTTCGCCCTCTGTTTCGGCGCCTTCTTGGTTGCGGGCGGAGTGCTGGCCGACACCCTGGGCGCCCGGACCATCCTCATTGCCGGGCTCGTGCTCTTCGTCCTCTCCTCACTGACCGGTGGACTGGCGAGCGAGCCGGTCCTGCTGTTTGGCGGACGCGCCGGGCAGGGCCTGAGTGCGGCCCTTGCCGTTCCCGCGTCGTTATCGATGCTGACCACGCTCTTTCCGAAGGGGCCGCAACGAAATCGCGCCCTTGGCATCTGGACGGCGGCCGGCGGGATGGCCGGCTTCGCGGCGGGGGGCGTCGTCACCGATTACCTCGGCTGGCGGTGGATTTTCCTGCTCAACGTCCCGATCGCCCTCCTGGCCATCCTGCTGGTCGCGCGACTGGCGCCTGCCGCGGCACCCAACCGGGCACGGCCGGCGCTGGCCGGGCGGGAGGTGACCCTCCTCACGGCTGGCCTCCTGGCCGCGGTCATGGGGCTGACGCGTTTGAGGGCCGTTGACACCGCCAGCCAACTCCTGGGAACCGGGGCCCTGCTCGTGGGCGGGCTGGCATTGCTGGCCGCCTTCGCCCGGAGCGATCGCGCCGCCGCGAACCCCCTGATTCCACGGCAATTGCGGCGCATACCGAGCCTCATCGGCGCATCGGTCGTAGCCGGGGGCATCACCTTCACCACCACATCGGCGACCGTGATCCTGACCCTGTATCTCCAGCACTTGCATCAGTTCTCGGCGACGGAAGCCGGGCTAATCCTGGCCCCCGGCAACGTGGCGATCGTCGTTGGCTCGCTGGCCGGCTCACGTCTGGTGGCGAGCCGCGGCTTCGGGACCACCATGGCGGTCGGGCTCGTCGGGATCGCCAGCGGCCTGGCGCTCTGCGTGATGGGCCCTCGCGGGGCCGACCTGGGATGGATTGCCGCGGGCCTGATCGTGAATGGGCTGGGCCTAGGATGCGCGTCGGTGGCATCGACCGCCTGCGGGCTGGCTCGGGTAGGCGAGGGAGACCGCGGCACGGCATCCGGCCTAATCACCTCCATGGCAATGCTGGGCACCGCCACCGGCATCGCCACACTCGGGGCATCGCTGACCTCTGGACCCGCTCGCGCGCGCCGGGGGAGCCGCCATCCGATGCGGCGCTCACCTCCGGCTATGTGCTGGCCCTGGCCGTGGCGGCCGCGATCACCCTGGCGCTCATCGTGGCGGCTCGCTGGGGCGGCGCCGATGCGGACCGTGATCGCCCCTGACTCAGGCATGGGCACCGACTGGAGACTCGATGGGCGCCGGAGTCCAGTCAAATCCCGGCGCCCATCGAGAAGCGCCTCGGTCCATCGCGCCCGCCCTGATC
>JALZLU010000195.1 GCA_030858685.1 Chloroflexota bacterium
CTCCAGGTGGTGCACCGGGTGCTGCGCCAGGCGCGCCAGGCGCGCCTGGTGCGCCTGGCGCAGCTGGCGGCTCCGGCACGACAGCGGTTGCCGCGGGCGACACCAGCCACTGCGTGAGCGGCCGGCAGTTCGACCCGAAGATGGAGTTCTTCGCGCCGCCTTGCGCCCCCGGCAAGCCGGGCGCCACCGGCGGCAACAACGGCGGCAGCACGAGCATGGGCGTCACCAAGGACAAGATCACCGTCGTCCACTACATCCCGGACTACGGCGCGGAGGTCAACGCCATCCTGCGCGCGCAGGGCCTGTTCTACGACGCCAGCAACGCCCGCATCGCCAACGCCGGCTTCCAGACCTTCATGAACAGCAAGTACCAGCTGTACGGCCGCAAGATCGACATCAAGACCTTCCAGGGCACCTGCCGCACCGTGCCGCCGGACCAGCAGTGCCTGAACGCCGAGATGAACCGCATCGCCAAGGAGTTCAAGCCCTACGCCGTCTTCTTCCAGACCACGGTCTGCTCCGCCTGCTACGCCGAGCTGGCTCGCAACAAGATCGTCACCTTCGGCGGCGCCGGCTTCTCCGAGGAGTTCCGCCAGGCGCTCAAGCCCTACAACTACGACTACGGCATGAGCTCGACGAAGATGAGCAAGCTGTTCGCCCAGTGGTGGTGCGGCAGCCTGGCCGGCAAGCCGGCGGCCTACGCCGGGGCGCAGAACCCCCAGCAGGACTTCCGCAAGACCCGGCGTCAGCTCGGGGTCGTCAGCACGAACGACCCGGACAACGAGCGCGTCGTCAAGCAGGTGCTCTACCCCGAGCTGGCCAAGTGCGGGGAGAGCGTCAAGGGCCACGAGTACTTCTACGAGCAGAACGTCTCCACGGCCGCTCAGCAGAGCCAGGCCGGCACCGCCGTGATGAACAGCCCGCAGAACCCCGCCACCAGCGTCGTCTGCCTCTGTGACCCGGTTGCTCCGCAGTTCTCCTACAACGCCTCGACCAACAACAACTACTGGCCTGAGGTGCTGTTCGCCAGCAACCAGGCGATGGACGTCGACTCCAGCGGCCAGAGCTACATGGGCGAGCTGGCCTGCCCGCAGAAGAGCCGCGGCTGCGCCTTCGACGGTGCCCTCGGCCTGGGCCAGTCCGAGAAGTCGACCCCGCCCGAGCAGCTCGGCGGCATCAAGGTCTTCAAGGCCTCGTCGAAGTCGGCCGTGCCGCTCGCGCCGCTGGTGATGGAGATCTTCTGGCAGAACTACAACATGTTCGCCAGCCTGCTCCAGACTGCCGGCCCCAACCTCACGCCGCCGAACATGGCGGCCAGCGCGCCGCGGCTCGGCACGCGTGGCGGCGGTACCACGGGCTTCAGCCGCAGGGCGTTCGAGAACGGTGAGCTGTCCTGGACCCAGGACGTCTTCGTGACCTACTGGCAGAAGAACAAGAAGAGCCCCTTCAACGCCAAGACCGGCGCGTTCACCCAGGCCTACGGCGGAAAGCGCTTCGGCCTGGGCCAGATCCCGAAGGGCGCGCCCGCCGTGCCGACCGTCGACAAGCGGGGCTGAGCATGACGACGACCGTCCTGCGGGAGGCCTCCGAGCCGGCGGACTCAGCTGAGCCGCACCGCTTGTCGTCCGTGCTCAAGGCCGCCCGCTCCGGGGCCGGCGGCTCCGGTCGGGGTCCGACGCTGGCGCGCTACAGCGTCATCGCGGTGGCCTACCTGCTGTTCATGAACATCGTGGTCGGGCTGTCGGCGTCCAACATCCTCAACGGGATCGCGCTCGGCTCGCTGTACGGAATCATCGCCGTCGCCCTGGTGCTGGTCTACCGCACCAGCCGCATCATCAACTTCGCGGCGGCCGCGCTGGGCGCGGTGCCGGCCATCGTGGCCCTGCTCCTGACGACCACCTTCGGCGTCAGCTACCTGCTGACCCTGCCCATCGCGATCGTCGGCGGGCTGGGCATCGGGGCCCTCACCGACATCGTCGTGATGCGCCGCTTCGCCAACAGCCCCCGCCTGATCGTCACGGTGGTGACGATCGGCCTGGCGCAGACCTTCGCGGTCATCGGCTTCTTCCTGCCAGTGTGGTTCGGCGAGCGCGCCGACCAGCCGCCGGTCGTGGCGACGCCATGGGCCGGGCTGGCGATCGACAACAGCCGCGGCGAGCCGGTGCTGTCGGGCAACCAGGTCTTCGCGTTCCTGGTCGTGGGCCTGCTCACCGTCGGGCTGACGCTGTTCTTCGCGCGCAGCCGGATGGGCATGGCCGTGCGCGCCTCGGCCG
>JALZLU010000198.1 GCA_030858685.1 Chloroflexota bacterium
ACCCCAGCCCGGCCAGCGCGGCGCCCTCGATGGCCAGCCATCCTTCCCCTTCGCCGGGGTTCAGCGCGACGATCCAAGCCTCGCTGGCGTCGGAGCGGAGATAGGCCATCAGGGGGCCCTCTGCGCCCAAGACGCGGAACTCGCCGTGGCGCAGTGCTGCGTTGGCGTAACGCAGCGCCGCAGCCCCACGGATGAAGTCGCGCAGGCCGCGGTCCCAGCGCTCCTCCTGCCACGGGAAGGCTCGGCGGCAGTCCGGATCGTGGTGGCCCTCCAGACCGACCTCGTCCCCGTAGTAGATGCAGGGCGCGCCGGGCAGCGTCATCTGCACCAGCGTGGCCAGCCGCAGCGAGACACGGTCACCACCACACAGCGTCACGAACCGCGCCGTGTCGTGGCTGCCCAGCAGGTTGAGCATCACAGCCACGACCTCCGGCGCGTACATCGTCACGATGTGCTGCAAGGATGCCGCGAAGGCGGGCCCATCCATGGGCCGCACGAACTCCTGGTACTCGTGCTGGGTAGAGATGACCGACCAGTCGAGGTGCTGCCCGCCCAGGTAGCCCAGCAGGGCTTCCGTGAGGGGGTAGTTCATGAGGGCATCGAAGTGGTCGCCCTGGAGCCACCAGGGCTTCTCCCGCCAGATCTCGGCCACGATGTAGCAGTCTGGATCGATGGCCCGCACGCGCTCGCGGAACTCGCGCCAGAAGCCTTCCTCGACCTCTTCCGGAACATCCAGGCGCCAGCCGTCGACACCGAAGCGAGTCCAATGCTCGATGGCCTCGAACAGGTGTGCGCGCATGCCCGGGTCGTTGGTGTTCAGCTTGGGCAACGCCGGCAGGTCCCACCAGGCCTGGTAGCCCAGGGCGCGCTCCGAGCGCTGGCCGCGCGGCACGTGGCTGTGCGCCTCCACCATGCGACGCTCCTCGTCCTCGGTGGGGTACGCGTGCACCCGCCGCCCTGCCTCCAGGGCAGCCTCATCGAAGTAGAACCAGGTGCGATAGGGCGAGGCGGCACCGCTCTCCAGGACGTGATGGAAGGGCCAGAAGCCGCGTCCCGAGTGGTTGAACACCCCGTCGATGACGACGCGCATGCCGCGCTCGTGACACGCGTCCAGCAGCTCGCGGAAGGCCGCGTCACCACCCAGCAGCGGATCCACTCGCATGTAGTCGTAGGCGTGGTACCGGTGGTTGGAGGCGGACGCGAAGATGGGCGTCAGGTAGAGCGCCGTGATGCCCAGATCCTGAAGATAGGGCAGCCGCTCGACGATGCCCAGCAGGTCGCCGCCCTTGAAGCCGTGCGTGGTGGGCGGGGCATCCCAGGGCTCAATCACTCCCGGCTTTGGGACGCGCTGGCTGGACGCGAATCGGTCGGGGAAGATCTGGTAGAAGACCGCGTCGCGGACCCAGTCGGGCGTGTCGATGCCCATCAGCCCTTGACGCCGCCGATGGCCAGGCCCGAGACGATGTACTTCTGCAGCGCCAGGTAGACCAGTGAGACGGGCAGCGCGAAGAGCACCGCGAAGGCCGAGAACTTGGCCCACGGCGTCGTCGTGGCGAACTGGCCGACCATGCTGTTGAGGGCCACGGCCAGGGTCCAGTCACCGGGCTTCTCGCCCAGGAACGTCGAGGAGAAGTAGAACTCCGTCCAGCCCGTCACGAAGCCCAGGAAGCCGGTCACGGCGAGGGCCGGGATGGCCAGCGGCAGGATGACGTGGCGAAAGGCCTGGTTGCGGGAGGCTCCGTCCACCGACGCCGCCTCCTCCAGCTCCTTGGGGATCGTGTCCAGGTAGCCCTTGAGATTCCAGATGGCGAAGGGCAACAGGCCGGAGGTCACGGCAAGGCCCACGCCCACCAGGGACTGGCGCAGGTTGAAGTCGCCCACGCGCACGGCATTGAGGCTCAGGAAGAGCGGCGCGATGGCCGCCACGGCGGGCAGCATCAGCACGGCCAGGATGCCCAACATCAGCACATTGCGGCCGCGGAAGCTGAGCCGGGAGAAAGCGTAGGCCGCCGAGACGCCCAGCGCCACTGAGAAGACCATCGCGCCCACCGCCAGGAGCAAGCTGTTGAAAGCCAGCTGCCAGAACGTCACCGGGTTGCTGGTAGGCCGCTCGATGACGTCGAAGTAATTGTCCAGATTGGCGCCGGGCGGGAACAGGTTGAGCCCATCGGCGGAGGCGAGCCCGCGCGAGTCCAGCGAGAGGCTGAGCACCCAGATGATGGGGAAGAGGACGGTCAGGGCTACGAACACGCACAGCGCCTGGAGCAGCAACTGGCGTCGCATGGTGAGGTTCCGGTACTCCTGGTAGCGCTTCTTCCTGCGCCGGCCCGTGATGCGGCTCCGGCCGACCGTGGTTGGCTCCGCGCTCATCGGTCGTAGCTCGCGGTCGCCTTGGCGGCCCGGTTCACCAGCAGCGTGATGGCCAGCAGGATGAAGAACATGAAGACCGCGAAAGCGGCGGCCACGCCGTACAGCCGCTGTTGCGAGGCCAGCCGGAAGGCCTGCGTGACAAGCAACTCGGTCTTGCCGAACGGACCTCCGGCCGTCATGAAGAAGCTCAGGTAGAACAGGTTGAAGGTGATCACGAAGCCGT
>JALZLU010000217.1 GCA_030858685.1 Chloroflexota bacterium
GTCCTGCATCACCTCGCCGTTGACCAGGCAGCGAATGCCCAGCGCCTGGGGGTCCGGGATCTCATCCGCGGTGACCAGCGCCGGGCCGATGGGTGTGAACGTGTCCAGCGACTTGGCGCGCACGAACTGCTTGTCGGCGTACTGGAGGTCGCGCGCCGAGACGTCGTTCAGGCAGGTGTAGCCCAGCACGAAGTCCAGGGCTTCCGCCGCCGTCACGTGCCGTGCCGTCCTCCCGATGACAACGGCCAGCTCGGCCTCGAAGTCCACCGCTGCGGTCAGCCCGGGATCCCAGGTGATCTCAGCGCCGTGTCCCACGATGGAGCTGGTGAACTTGGCGAAGAGCACCGGTTCCGGCGGCGTCTCGCGACCACCCTCGACAACGTGCTCGCGGTAGTTCAGCCCGACGGCCACCACCTTGCCGGGCCGAGGTACCGGCGATAGCAGCGTCGATGACTCCAGGGGAGTGCCGGCCGTGGGTGATATGACGGAGGTCGCCAGAGCGTGGCGAAGCGCGTCCAGCAGACCGAGGTCGGTCAGGACATGGCCCACCGTCGGCGGGCCGCCAGGCAGGATGTCCGTGGCGGCGACGGCGCGACCGCCGATGTCGACGCCCAGGCGCTCGATCCCCCCTTCGAGGTAGCTGATCAGTCGCATCGGGAAAGAGTAGCCCCGACGCGAGCCCTAGGGCCCCACGGACGGCGCGATGTGAGGTTCGGCCGACGGAGCGCGCGCTGGTGCCGGGCCGGCGGACTGGGCAAGCAGCACTCCGCCGATGACCAGTGCTCCACCTGCCATCTGGACCGGCGTCAGTGTCTCGCTCAAGAGGAGCGTAGCCATGGCGATGATGTAGACCGGTTCGACCGTGCTGACCAACGATGCATTGGCCGCGCCGATCCTTCGTGAGCCCGCGTAGAACGTCTGCAGCGCCACGGCCGTGCTGAAGACGCCCAGTACGAGAAGTGGCAGCCAGGCATCGGCCGGGATGTCGGCGGGGTGCGTGGGCCGGCCGGTGACCGTGGCGGCCAGCCACCACACGGTGAAGGTGGCGGTGGCCATAAGGGCCGCGGCCGGCGCCGGCTCCGACGTTTCCGGGTCAGTGGCACCCTCGCGCGCGGAGCGCTCACCACCCAGCCGAGCGGCCAGGATGATCCAGACGGCATAGATGACCGGCGAGGCCAGGGCAAGTGCCAGACCCAGCGCCGGCGGCACGGCCCCTGGTGCGATGCCGCCCACGGCGAGGGCCACGCCGATGGTGGTCAGGACCAGCGCGATCCAGGCACGCCGTCCCTCCAGCCGACGCCCGAATCGGATGGACAGCACGGCCACCAACGTGGGGTACATGTAAACGATGAGTGCCGTGAGCGAAGCCGGCACGGTCTCGAGTGCGGCGAAGTACGTGCCGCTGTTCCCTACGTACAGGACGCCCAGCGTGAGTAACACGGCCACGCGCCGCCTGGACATCCGCCGCAGCGCGGCACGGTGAGCGGGGAACGCCAGGATCCACAGCCAGGACACGGCCGCCGCGATGAGGAAGCGCCAGGCGAGGAGCGTCATCCAGTCCAGCCCCGAGGCGTAGACGGGCGTGGCCAGCAAGGCCCCCGACCCGAAGCCGATGGCCGAGATGAGCACGAGCACGATGCCGATAGCGTGATCCCGGCGCGAACGGACCAAGACAGGGGAGGGTGGCGTCATGAGGCGACTTCCGGTCACGACGCTAAGCGGCTAGGCGGGTGACTCACGATGGCGAGCGCGTTCCTCTCGAAGCGTCTGTGCGGCAGGTGCCATTCTTGCCGCCGACGGCTGGATGTGTGAAACGGCACGGGCAACGTGCACCGGATGATCGGGGCGCCGGTCGACAGGGCCGCGGCGACGCTGCCCCTGACGAGTGGGACGGGTAGAATCAGCGGTCCGGGTCGCGGATGATGCGATCCCACGCAACGCACCCACCGCAGCTAGCCCGCCCAGCGCTCCCAGCATCCTCCGGAGGCGTCCACCCATCGTGCTCAAG
>JALZLU010000270.1 GCA_030858685.1 Chloroflexota bacterium
GCTTCTCGGGGGTCCTGGCCGTGGTTGGCGCCGGCCTGCTCATTGGCTACCGCTCGCCGCGCATCATGTCTTCGGAGTCGCGCATGCTGGGCAGCGGAGCCTGGCAGATGCTGCTGTTCCTTTTGAACGGCCTGATCTTCATCCTCATCGGGTTGCAACTGCCGTCCGTCATGGCACGACTGAGCGCCTACCCTCCAGGCGACCTCGCTCTCTACGCAACGGCCGTGAGCGTGACGGTGGTGCTCGTGCGCATCCTCTGGATCTTCCCCGCCACGTAACTCCCGCGCCGCTTGAGCGCCAGCCTGAGAGCGCGCGATCCCTCCCCCCGTGGCCGATCGTCCTGGTCATCTCCTGGGCGGGCGGGGCGTGGTCTCGCTGGCGGCTGCGCTCTCGCTACCGCTGACGCTGCAGGATGGCCAGCCCTTCCCGGAACGGCCGCTCATCATCTTCCTGACCTTCGTGGTCATCCTGGTCACGCTCGTGGGACAGGGCCTTTCCCTGCCCTTCCTGATCCGCCGGCTGCGGGTGGCCGACGATGGCGGAGGCGATCACGAGGAGGCGCATGCGCGCCAGGCTGCACTGGCGGCCGCCCAGCGCAGGATCGAGGAGTTGGCCCGCGAGTGGCCCGATCACGGCGAACTCATCACGCAGCTGCGCAGCCAGTTCGAGCACCGCGCCGAACATCTGGGTGACCACCACGCCGATGTGCCCAGCGGCGAAATGGAACAAGAGTTGCTCGACCATCGCATCATCAGACGGGAGGTCATCGATGCCGAGCGCGACGCGGTCATCGCGCTCCGTGATCGTGGCGCCGTCAGCGACGAAGTGATGCGCCGCGTGGAGCGCGAGCTGGACCTGGAGGAATTGCGCCTGGAGGCGTGAACCGCGCGCGAGTCCCTGATAGGCGCGCCTTGACTCAGGCGTAACGCAGATCGGAGCCCTCCGCGTCGACCACGCTGCGCTCGCAGGTCGGGCAGTACCAGCGCGCCTCCAGCACCGTGCCACACGGCTCATGCTGGAGGCCCCCCTCCCCCGAGGAGCTTGCCGGGCCACGATCGCCCCACGCAGCCAGCAGGCGCAGCACTCCGGCCAGCTCCAGGCCGTCCTGCGTGAGGCGGTACTCCAGCCGCGGCGGGCGGCGTGAGTAAGGCTCGGACAGGACCACGCGCTCACGTTCCAGGCGGCGCAGCCGCTCGGCCAGGATGTTGGGAGCGATGGCCGTCACCTGTGCGGCGAGTTCGTTGAAGCGGCGGGGGCCGTCGAGCAATGCCTCAACGATGAGCAGCGACCACCGGTCACCCACTCGAGACAAGGCGGCATCCAGAGCGGCGACGGGCGAGGCGGGGGCTTCCATGGCTGCATCCTAACGTGCGTCGCGCGGCGCTTGCGCTCGGCGTGGTGAGGGTGTACCTTGCGACTTGCAAGTAACTTCCTACAAAGGAACCACCGACCCATGAACACTTTCGAAGAGATCGCAGCCACCATCAGCGGCCTGGCCGATCGGCTGGGCCCGGCAATCGTCCGCATCGAGGGCGGCTGGCGCGGCGCCTCCGGCATCGTGGTCGCCGCTGGGCAGGTCATGACCAACGCGCATAACGTGCGCGGCGAAGAGGTCCACGTGACGTTCCATGACGGCCGGACCGCCAAGGGCACGCTCGCGGGCGTCGATCCGGACGGGGACCTCGCCGTCGTGCTAGTCGACACCGGCGAGATCGAGCCCATCGAATGGCTGGATGGCGAGACGGCCTCCCTGGGCACGCCCGTCTTCGCGCTGAGCGCGTCGGGCGAGGGCAGTCGCATCACGTTCGGACTGGTGTCCAGCGTTGCCCGTGCCTTCCGCGGGCCGCGCGGCCGGCGCATCTCCGGCAGCATCGAGCACACCGCGCCCATGGCACGCGGCTCCTCCGGCAGCGCGCTCCTGGACGGGCTGGGACGGCTGGTCGGGCTCAACACGAACCGAGTCGGGGGCGGCTTCTACCTCGCCCTGCCGGCGGACGCGACGCTCCGTTCCAGGGTGGAGTCACTGGCCAAAGGCGAGACAGCGGCCCGGCCACGCCTCGGCGTGGGTATCGCACCGGGACACGCAGCGCGTCGGATGCGTCGAGCGGTCGGCCTACCCGAACGCGACGGACTGCTCGTGCGTGACGTCGAGGAAGGTTCACCGGCAGGAACGGCCGGCATCGCCCAGGGTGACCTGCTGGTCTCGGCCGGCGGCCAGTCGCTCTCCAGTGTCGACGACCTGTACGACGTGCTGGGGACCCTCGACCCGGCCGGCAGGGTGGAGTTGGTGATCGTCCGCGGGGCCGAGGAGCGGACCGTCAGCGTTGACCTGGCGGGGACGCCCGCGGCGGGCTGAGGCGCGAACCCTCAGCCTGGAGGCACCTCCGCACTTCGGTGGGGCGCCTCTGGCCTCGGTGGCCCCTTGACTGTCGTAGCGCCTTGGACCAGGTGAACGACCTCGACGAGGTCGCGCGTCCGTCGGTCGAGATCGCGCATCAGGTGCACGGTTCCGGGGCTCCATGCTCCCCCGGACCCATCCTATGCGCAGGCTGCATGTTCCTGGCGCGTCAAGCCGCCAGCGCGTCAAGTTCGCGCACCTCCTGCACGATGGCCGATGCATGACGTCCGTTCTCTGACGGTCGTCCCAGAGACCCCCTCAGCCGGGCGGCTCTCCGCCCAGCAGCTCTACCGCCCGCAGCAGCTGGAGGTCGGTCGAGGCGGCGAACTCCTCGGGCGAGAGTCCGCGCAGGTCCGCCGGCTCCAGGAGCGCCGCGTCGAGCGGCAGCTCCACGATCTCGTCCGGCGTGATGCCGCGGTCGAAGATGAGTTCGCCATCCGGCGTCAGCCACCGCTCGATGCCGACCCGGACGGCCGAGCCATCGGAGAGCTCGATCGTGTTCAGGACGGTGCCCGTGCCGAAGGTCTGTTCCCCGATGAGCGTGCCTCGCTCGTTGTCGGCGATGGCACCAGAGACGATCTCCGCGGACGAAGCCGTACCCAGGTCGATGAGCACGACCAACGGGAGGTCCGTGGCCAGGCCATCGGGCGGCACCGCGACGGGCGCGGTCGCGTCGCTGGCATCCCGTCGCTGATAGACCACGCCCTCGTCCATGAAGTGGCTGGCCACCCCCACCGCCTCATCCACAAGGCCGCCCGGATTGGAGCGGACGTCGAGAACGATCGACTGGGCGCCCTGCCCGATGGCCTCTTCCAGCGCCGATCGCACCGCGTCCGCCGCTCCGGAGGAGAACTGGATGAGACGTACATCGGCGATCATCGTGCCCGGCACGAACGACCAGCTCACCGGCTCGACCTGGATGCGCTGCCGGACGATGGTGATGTCCTCCGGCTCTGCCACGTCACGGTGGAGCACCGTCAGCGTGACCTCCGTGCCCTCCAGGCCGCGGACGCGCTCCGCGATGCCCTCCGTCCCGAGGCGCTCAGCGGATGTGCCGTCGACGGCGAGGATGATGTCGCCTGAACGGATGCCCGCCGCCTCTGCTGGCGCCCCGCTGATGACCGACATGACCACGGGGCGACCACCCCGTTCTCCCAGCATCACGCCGATGCCGGTGAGGGTGCCACTCAGCGAGTCCTGCTGCGCCTGCACCTCCTCGGGCGTCAGGAACTCGGTATGGCCGGTGTCGCCCAGGCTCTCGACCATGCCTCGGATGGCGCCGTAGGTCAGGCTCGTGTCGTCCAGCACGGAGCGGTCGACGTAACGTTCCTGGATGACCTGAAGGGCTTCCCAGAAGAGGCCGAAGTCCTCGGGAGCGCCGACGGGCAAGGTCGGTCCGGCAGCCGGCGCCTCCGAGGCAGGAGCAGGCGAAGGGGACGCGCTGGGCTGGGCGGAGGGCGGCGGGCTGCTGGGCACGGGCGCGGCTGTCAGCGGGGCACTGGCTGACGCCGTCGGCTCGGGCGTGATCCGCGCGGACGGAGTCTCGGCACGTACGCTGGGCGACACGACTGCCACGCTGGTGGGCAGGAGGCCGTCACTCGGATCCGCCGCACCTCCGCGGCCGAAACCCTGCCCTACGAAGAGCCCCGTGGCGAATACGAGGGCAAGTACCAGCAGGCTCGCCACAGCAAGTCCGAGCCCGGCCCCGCGTTGTTTGCTGCTGCGGCTGGTCGGTCGATCGATGTGCTCCATGCCTTGCATCATCGCCCTACGAGGCGGAAGGCGCTCCTGTGGCGCCGAGACGGGGGACGATCACTGCGAGCGGAAGGCGCCGACCGCCTCCACCAGCCGATCGAAGCTGTCGCGCGTGCCCGGTTCCAGCGAGCAGATGATGTGATCGACGCCCGCTTCGGCCCACCCGGCCAGTCCCTCCGTGATGGCCGAGGTGGAGCTGAGGTCCATGGCCGCTTCGGGATCGGGGCCGTCAGCCTGGCTGGCCGGATCGACGATGCGCACGCCCGCCGTGAAGGCCAACGTGGTCGGGTCACGACCCACCTCGTCGCAGGCCGCCAGCAGGTCATCGCGACGTTGCAGGTAGCGCGTCGGCCGTCCGAACCAGGCCGCGTTCCAGGCATCAGCATGCTCGGCGGTCAGGCGCAGCATCCTGGGACCGCGTGCGGCGATGAGGATGGGCGGGCCTTCCTCGCGCGGCCCCCGCGGAAGCAGCTCGGCCGCAGCGGCCGAATTCCAGCGTCCCTGGACGTCGACCTGGCCGTCACGCAACAACCCGCAGATGATGGTCAGAGCCTCCTCGAAGCGCGAGTACCGGTGGTCGAAAGCGAGACCGAGAGCCTCGAACTCGGGCTCGTGCCAGCCCGTGCCGATGCCCAGGATGATGCGCCCAGCGCTGACCTCATCGACCGTGGCGGCCATCTTGGCCAGCAATGCCGGGTTGCGGAAGGGCGTGGCCAGCACGAGCGTGCCCAGCTCCAGGCGCTGCGTCGAAGCGGCCAGCGCCGACAGGATCGTCCAGCACTCCCAGATCCCACGCACAGGCTCGCCCGGAGAACGGAAGAGCACGTGGTCGAAGACCCAGACCGAATCGAGGCCGCCCGCCTCTGCTCGGTGAGCCAGCTCCCACAGTTCCGACCAGGGCTGGATCTCTCCGGTGTCCGGCGCCTGGGCGATGGGCAGCACGACGCCGATCTTCATCCGAGACCTCCATCGCGCTGGCCGCGGTCGTCCGCCGGCCGGACGATCAGAAGACCTGCGGACACCACGGCCTCTGGTCGGTGCGGAAGAGGTCGTCCATGCGGCGATGCGCGCCCTCGGTCAGTTCCGTCGTGCGACCGGCACGCGCCAGATCGCCGGCGCTGAAGGCACCCAGGTAGAGGCAGGCCAGGTCCGTGATATCGAGCGCGATGTCGGCCGGATCATCGGTCCGTTCGACGCGGACCTGGTCGCCCGTGGCGTCAAGGGTCCAGCGGCCCGCGGTCTGGGGCCGGAAGGTGTCGGATAGCTCCATGACCAGGCGATCCGCCTTCGCGTAGCTGCGCGTGGACAGCGCGCCGGCGACATCCAGGATGCGCAGCCAGAGGGCGTCTCCGACGTGCAGGCCAACATGTCGTGGCTCGGCCAAGAGGAGCAGGAGCGGGTGATCGGCCGGCTGGCGTCCGGCGCGGATGGTGGTGATCAGGTCGTGGCCGAAACAGAAGCGCCAAAGTTCGCGTATCGCGCGTGAGGACGTGGCCATCGACTCGCGCACCTCCAGGGCGCGCTTCTCCCAGTCGCCTGCGATCCGGAAGATGAGGTACCCCTCGGGTCGTCCGTCAGCCTCGTAGAGCACGAACCGCTTCGGCCCGGCGCCGCGGCGGTGGTACTCCGGATCGTCCAGCACCTCGACGTCCCACCAGTCGCTCGACCGGTCGAAGAAGCCTGGCGTGGCGCCCCGAAGCGACTCGTAGATGGGCGGGAAGGCTTCGGCCGCCGTCTCCCTTGACACGAGCCGGCTCGTTCCTTCGGGCGCAGCAGGTAGGCGAAAGGCGGAGTTGGCGCGCGGGACCTCGAGGCGCGCCTCCAGCGTGGCCAGGCCGTAGCCGAAGCGCTGATAGATGCTGCCCTCCGACGCCCAGAGGATGGCCACCGGCTCGCCGCGCCGCGCCACATCATCGAGCTGCGCCCGCATAAGCTGCGTCAGGGCACCCTGCCGCCGGTGCGTGGGCAGGATGCCCACGGCCGTGACTCCGGCCGCCGCGACCTCGCCGCCGGGCACCGTCAGCCGATAGGTGAAGGCGCCGCCGCCGCCCACGATGGCATCGCCGTCGACGGCGGCGAGGATCCGGTCAGGCTCGGCGATGCGCTCGAATGCGGCGAAGGCCTCGTCTCGTGACTCCTCGCCGAAGGCGGTCTCGATCGTCCGCGACCACGTGCGCAGCTCGCCCTCCTGGAGTGGTCGTATCCGGATGCTCATCTCCACCTCAGGCTGCCGCGTCATGGACCGCTCTCAAGTCCGAGTGGCTCGTGCGCCGTCGGTCCTCAGCACGCCATCGGTCGCCGCCGCGCGGGGCGCTTCAGCGTCGCGGAACCACCACCAGTACAGACTCGTGGCGACACTGTAAAGCACGATGATGGTCACGAAGGCGACCGTGTAGCCACGCTCGAAACCGAGATTGGCCTGCACCAGGCTGTACCACGGTCCAGCGATGACCCAACCGACCGACCACAGCACGCTCATCGCCGCAGCCATGGTGGCGCGCTCGTCGGGTCGGACCTGCTCCATGGCGAACGCGTTGAGGATCGGGTTGCCCGCATTCATCAGCGAGTTGCGCACGGCCATGGCGATGATGACCAGCCACAGGATGGGCGAGAAGCCCAGCACGGCCAGGAAGGGCAGGCTGGCGACCTGCACGATGACCACCGAGCGCACCTTGCCGAAGCGTCGTGCCAGCGCCGGCTGGATGAGGATGGCCAGCACCGTCCCGAAGCCGGTCACGGCGAAGACCCCATTGATCTGAGAGAGGTCGAGTGCGAACTTCTCGCTGACGTACAGGTTCAGGAACGGGATGACCTGGCCGGCGCCCAGCGCGATGATGAAGCCGGGCAGGAGGATCTTGACGAAGAGCCGCCGATCGCTGACGCGGATGCCCAGGCGACCCAGGCGACTCTGGGCCCCTGGCGTGCGCCCTGCAGCGGCCCGGTGTCGATCATCCTGCACACGGGTCATGACCAGCAGCGCGGCGACCAGCAGCGCCGTCTGGATCATGAGCACGATGCGGAAAACGCCGGCTTCGGCAGGCCCGATGCCAACGGCGCCGGCGATGGCCGTCGCCGTCAAGCCGCCCAGCACCGCGGCGCCCACCTGGGTGACCTGCATCAGCGCGAACTGCAATGAGAAGAGCTCACTGCGCTGGTCGGACCGGCTGTGCTCAGTGAGGAAGGGGATCTGCACCACGAAAAGACTCTGCTGGCCGGCCGCGTACATGGCCGCCAGCAGGAACACGAGGGGCAGCGAATCCACCACGGAGAGCAGTGCCAGGGCAGTCGCCATGAGGGCGATGCCGCCCATGATCACCAGCCGGCGCCCGATGCGATCGGAGAGCATGCTGGCCGGGAAGGCCATCAGCGCTCCGGTCAGTGAGCCGGCCGCAGCCACCAGTCCGATCGTCGCCCGGTCGAGACCGAGGGCCGCGAGGTACAGGTTGAAGTCGATCCAGAAGAGGCTGATGGCAGCGCCGGAAAAGAGCGTGGCGATCAGGAATACACGCGCGTCCCGTTCGAACCCGCGGAAACCCTGGACATAGTTACGAAACGCGACCAAACGGAGCCTCGACTGGACGGGGGGACAGCGCTCAGCGACGGATCACGACTCGCGTCGCTATATTACGGCTGTTCGATGAGCATCTTACACCCAGCCGGGCGGGGCCTTGCTCAGGCAGCCACGGGCTGCAGCTCCACGAGCGTCGCGCCGGTGACGTTCACGACACACGTGGGACCTAGCTGGTCGATAGGGCTGGGGCAGGCCGCCAGGGGGGAGTGGCCATGCAGCCAGAGCGGGGGGCGCAGGCGGCGAGCCAGCCAGTCGTAGGCCCGGAAGCCGCGGTGGTAGCGGTCACTGGGTACGTCGCCGGTGCCCGCCGGCGGCACGTGGCTGATGAGCAACAGGGGCTCGCGCGTGCGGCCGATGAGGCGTAGCGTCAGGCGCAGGACCTGCAGCCAGGCAGCCAGGTCGTCTCGATCGGCACGCCCCTCGCGGGCACCCGGCCAGTTGAAGCCGGCCAGTCGTATGGCGCCGACACGGACCGGCTTCCCGTCGGACATGGCTTCCGGCAGCACGTGACGGTGCTCCGCCCAGCCCAGACCGCGATCATGATTCCCGTGCACGAAGAGAAGCGGCGCCATGAACGCGTCACCGAGCATGGCCAGGTAGGCCGGGTCCAGGTCACCGCAGCCCACCACCAGATCGATGCGACCAAGCGAGCGACGGACCTCGGCGAACTCCAGAGCCGGATCGATCTCATCAGAGACGGCCAGGACCCGGAAGGCTTGGCTGCCCTCCCCTCCTCGCTCGACCGGCCAGGGGATCTCGAGCCGGCGGATCACTCCGGCTCGTTCCGGTCGGCGGCGTGCTGGTCCCGCCCGGTGGCGTGCTGATCCACGGTCGGATCCGGTTCCGCAGCGACCCGCGCCCGATCCGTGACGGCGTCGTCCACTTCCGCGTCGTGAAATGCCCGGCGCTCGGCGGCCAGTCGCGATGGCTCGACCGACGCGTGCCCGACCGACGTGGAACGGCGGCGGCCCGTACCGGCGGCCCGCAGATCGCCGCTGCCCTCCAGATACGGCGCGATGCGTGAGGCCGTTGCTCGCGAGCCGGGCATGCGCAGATCGGTCACGTTGGCATCGACCGCGACCTGTCCCATCTTGAGCCCGGCCCCGACCCGGTTGTGCCCGTCCAGGATCCAATAGCCCTCGCCGAACTTGAGCAGGTCCACGGGTGGCAGCGTGTCCAGCCTCTCGAGCGCGCTCTGGATCCTCTGGAAGCGCGCCTCCCAGTCCGCCCCGCGGCGCGCCTTGAGGGGCAGGAAGTCAGACCCGCGCTGGGCCGAGCCTTCCACGGCTGTGCCCAGGATGGAGTCGATGGGCACGATCTTCAGTCCGACCTCGCGGGGCGCCGCGCGGCGAGCCTCGGGGTGCACGTCGTAGATCAGCTTGAGCGGCTCGGACGGGGCCCCCCGGCGGCTGCTGCGCTCGCGGGCGCGGCCTCGCTCATCCAGGCGCCGCTTGGCCCCGGAGGCAAGCCCTTCGACCTCTTCGATGATGGGGCGGGCCACAGAGCCCATCGAGTCAGCGGCGACCGAGGCGGCGGCGGATGCCACGGAGCCGACGCTGCCTGCCAGGGAAGCCGCGGCCGACGCGATGGCGCCGCCTCTGGAAGGGCTGCTCTTCGGGGCACCATCGGTCTCCGGATCGCCGGCCGGCGCGAGCGGCGTCGCATCGTTGCTTCGTGGTCCGATCTTGGGGCGGCTCATCGAGACGTAGCCTACGCCCAAGAGGCTCTGTGTCGTTCGTCCCGTGCCCCTGTGATGTGACACGTAAGGTGGCACGCCGGCACGGGAAGGTGTCTGCACGAAGGGTGCCCGTGGACGGAGTCGGGTGCCGGGAGGCCACATGATCATCATCCCTTGCCCCTGGTGCGAGACCGAGCAAAGGCTCGAGACCGCCCGGCTCGAGAGCAGCGAGCTCCGCTGCCTCGAGTGCTCATCAACCTGGCTCGTCGGCGACCTCGCCGGGGAGTTGGCGCTGGCGGCCTAGACCAGCGTCGGCGTCTCGGCGATGGCCTCGGCCATGAGACGTGCATAGCCCGGCTTGATGACGCCGTTGATCAGCCTCAGGCGCTGATCGAAGGGAGCGAAGGAGCTCTTCATCGCGTTGAGCGTCAGCCACTGCATCTCGTCCAGGCCGAAGCCGAAGATGCGCGCCAGGGTCTCGAACTCCGACGAGAGTGTCACGTCGCTCATCAGCCGATTGTCGGTGCTGACCGTGACGCGGAAGCGCAGCCGGCGGAGCAGATCGATGGGGTGATCCGCGATGGACGCCACGGCGCCAGTGTGCACATTGGAGGTGGGGCACATCTCCAGGGGAACGCGGCGATCCCGGACGTAGGTCGCAAGGCGGCCCATGGTCAGGTGCCCATCCGCCCCCGCCTGGATGTCATCGACGATGCGCACGCCGTGGCCCAATCGCTCCGCGCCGCACCACTGGAGCGCCTCCCAGATCGACGGCAACCCGAACGCCTCGCCGGCATGGATGGTGACGTGGAAGTTGGCGCGATGGATGAGCTGGAACGCGTCCAGATGCCGGCTGGGCGGGAAGCCAGCCTCCGGTCCGGCGATGTCGAAACCGACCACGCCCTCGTCGCGATGGCGCACGGACAGCTCGGCGATCTCCACGGAGCGGGCGAACTGGCGCATCGCCGTCACGATGGCGCGGATCTCGATGGGGTTGCCGGCCGCTTCGGCCGCTGCGCTGCCCCGCCGGAAACCGGCCAGCCAGGCGGACATGACCGAGTCCAGGTCAAGACCGCTCTGGGTGGAGAGCTCGGGCGCGAAGCGGACCTCGGCGTAGACCACGCCGTCAGCGGCCAGGTCCTCGGCACACTCGGCGGCCACCCGTTCGATGCCTTCCGGCGTCTGCATCACGGCCACCGTGTGCTCGAAACCATCCAGGTAGAGCTCAAGGCTCTTGCGATCGGCGCCCTGGGTGAACCAGCCGCCGAGCTCGGCGGGGTCGGTCGTGGGTAACCGCTCGTATCCGCTGTCGCGCGCGAGTTCGATGACCGTGGCCGGGCGAAGACCACCGTCCAGGTGATCGTGCAACAGGACCTTGGGCGCGGCGCGGATCGTCTCGATGGGGACCATGGCCAGAGCTTACCCATCGGGCGGGCCGCGAGCGCGGCGATGCCACAGGCCAGCGGGGCGGCTACGCTCTGAGGATGCCGCACACCTCACGCAAGGCCGGCTCCTTCACCGAGTCGGTCATCCGCGACATGACCCGACTGGCGATGCGACACGGCGCGATCAACCTGGCCCAGGGCTTCCCGGACTTCGAAGCGCCCGACGAGATCAAGGAGGCAGCCTGCGAGGCGATCAGGGGCGACATCAACCAGTACGCCATCACCTGGGGCGCGAAGGCCTTCCGCGATGCCATCGTGGCCAAGACCGCCCGCTGGTATCCGGGCTGGGAGGTCGATCCTGAGACGGAGCTGACGGTCACCTGCGGCGCCACCGAGGGCATGGTCGCGGCGATGCTGGCCATCCTTGATCCGGGCGACGAGGTCGTCGTCTTCGAGCCGTTCTATGAAAACTACGGACCGGACGCCATCCTCTCCGGCGCCGTGCCTCGGTACGTGACCCTCCATGAGCCCGACTGGCGCTTCGACTCGGACGAGCTGCGCGCCGCCTTCGGACCCCGGACCAGGGGCATCGTGGTCAACACGCCGCACAACCCCACGGGACGCGTATTCGACCGCGGGGAGCTGGAGCTGATCGCCGAGCTCTGCGTGGAGCACGACGTGGTCGCCTTCACCGATGAGATCTACGAGCACATCCGATACGAGGGAGAACACATCCCGCTGGCCACGCTGCCTGGCATGACTGGCCGGACGGTGACCATCGACTCGCTCTCCAAGACGTATTCCGTGACCGGCTGGCGCGTTGGCTGGGTCATCGCGGCGCCCGCGCTCACGGTGGGCATCCGCAAGGTCCACGACTTCCTCACGGTCGGCGCGGCGGCGCCGCTACAGCAGGCGGGTGCCGTGGCCCTGGCACTCCCCGACGCCTACTACGCTGCCATGGCCGTGGCCTACCGTGAGCGGCGTGACCTCCTGGTGGCGGCACTCCAGCAGGCCGGGTTCCGCACGTTCGTGCCGCAGGGCGCCTACTACGTGATGACGGACATCAGCGACTTCACGGACGAGGATGACGTCACCTTCTCTCGTCGCATCGTGGTCGAGCCCGGCGTGGCGGCCGTGCCGGGATCCAGTTTCTACTCGAGACCGGAGCTGGGGCGCAGCAAGCTTCGCTTCGCCTTTCCCAAGCGTTTGGCGACCCTGGAAGCCGCCGCAGAGCGTCTCTCGCGACTTCGCACCTGACTCGGACGGTGATCAGCGCGCGGTCCGACCTGGGCTCAGGCCCGCGATGAAGTCGCGGACCTCGTCCAGCGCGGCATCCAGCACCGGCGCGAGTCCGTGGCCCACGCTGGGATAGGTGACCAGGCGGCCTGACGGCAGCCGCGCCGCGATGGCTTCGCGCAGCATCTCGACGCGCGCGAAGGCGTCAGACTCCCCGGAGAGGAACAGCACGGGGCAGCGGATGGAACGCCAGTGCAGCGTTCGTGCCTCCCACTCCGGGCCGCCGGGGCGGTGCAGGGGATAGCTCAGCAGCACCAGTCCGGCCAGCTCCATGTCCGGTTCGGCGGCGAGCAGGCTGGCCACGCGGCCACCGTAGGAGTGTCCGCCGATGACCAGGTCGCCACCCTCCCCTGCTCGCTCCCGATAGGCGGACACCGCGCGTTCGGCCTTGCCCTTGGGGATGTCGATGGCGCTCGCGTCGATGCCGCGCGCGACCAGTCCATCGACGTGCGGTCGCAGGGATGAGGCGTTCCCTGACGCTCCGGGGGCAAGCACGAGCCGCATGGCAGAAGGCTACACCTGCGAAATGCCAGGGAGATGGTGCGAGAACGCGCGGCGGTCCGCTCCGATCGTGACACGCAAGCTGGCACTGGCCATCTTGATGATGCGCACATGGAAGCCGCCCGCATCGTTCAGCTCCCGACCTCCGGTCGCCCCGCTCCCGCCGTCTCGGTCGACGGAGACCGCCTCTCCATAGAGCATCTGACCCTCGTCGATCGCGGGCTGGCGGCCTTCGTCTCGGATCGCGAGGCAGCGGATCGCCCGCTCGTGGTGGAGCGCGCGCTGCGTATCGGGCTGACCGCCCTCCAGGACGCCGGCGTGACGCAGGACGTGGACATCGTGCGTCGTGAGTTCGAGACGCTCCTCAGCCGCACCACGGCCGCCAACGACAAGGCCGCCACGGCCCTTGATGCGCTGCTTCGCCAGAACTTCGCCGATGGCGATGGGCGGCTGCCACGCACGCTGGAGCACTTCCTGGGCGATCGGGGCCAGTTGCGCGCCTTCGTGAACGACCTCTTCGACGAGGGCAAGCGCGACAGCGCCATCGGACGCATCCGCTCGCTGCTCGGCACGTACTTCGACGGGGACGCGTCGCGGCTGGCGCAGCTGCTCGACCCGACCCGCCTGGGCTCCCCTTTGCACCAGTTCCGGACCGAGGTCAGCGACGGCTTCGCCAAGATCCACGAGCGGCTCACGGCCATCGAGGCCGCGGCCTCGGCACGCGCGTCAGAGCGGTCCCGGTCGGCGGCCAAGGGCGCGGACTTCGAACAGCAGGTCGAGGCAGTCCTGGCTGACCTCGCCCGTGGCAGTGGCGACCTGCTTGATCGCATCGCGGACGAGAAGGGCGACGTGATGCGCTCCAAGAAGGGCGACTTCCTGCTGACCATGAATGCCAGTCAGACGCGCGGCGCCGAGGTGCGCATCGTGATCGAGTGCAAGGACCGGCCCATGTCCGGTCGTGCCATGCGCGAGGAACTTGAAACCGCCAAGCGCAACCGCGCGGCCTGCGTCGCGCTCGTCTGTTTCAGCACGACCCACGCCCCGTCGGGCATCGCGCCGTTCGACGTTCGTGCCGGCGATGTCTACTGCGTGCTGGATCCCGAGGCACCCGATCGGGCGGTGCTGGAAGCCGCGGTGCGGCTGGCTCGGCTGCTGGCGCTGGCCACGCTGCGCGAGCAGGAGTCTGACATCGACCCGACCGCCATCGCCGCGGCCCTGGTGGCTATCCGCAACCAGCTCGATGCGATCCGCGGACTCAAGACTCAGCTGACGTCGATCGGCACCGCCTCCCTGGCCGTGAACGCGGGGCTGGACAAGCTGCGAGAGGGTGTCCTGGCCCGAGTGGCCGAGGCCGAGGAGGAGTTGCGCGCCGACCGGCCGGTCTCCACGGCCCGTCTCATCGCCTGATGCGGCGCCACGTGATCCGCATCCGGTCGACCAGGGCAACATGCCAGAACAGCATCACCAGCATCGCCCAGGCCAACGCCAGGTAGGCGCCTAGACTTACGAGTATGCGCATCACCGATGCGGCGGAGGCCGTGAGCGGCATCAGGTCTGGCGAGAACGTCTACGTCCATGCCGCCGCGGCCGCACCGTCGGTCCTCCTTGACGCCCTGGTTGCCCGCGCTCCCGAGCTTCGCGAGGTCCGCATGGTGCACCTTCACATCGAAGGGCCCGGGCCACATCTGCGGCCGGAGATGGCGCCGCACTTTCGCCACACCGCGTTGTTCATCGGGCCGAACGCACGCCAGGCCATCAACGAAGGTCGCGCCGATTACGTGCCGACATTCCTGTCCGATGTGCCGGTGCTCTTTCGAGACGGGATCATCCCTCTCGACACGGTGCTGGTGAACGTCTCACGTCCCGATGCGCACGGGTACGTCTCGCTGGGCACGTC
This sequence comes from Chloroflexota bacterium, assembly GCA_030858685.1. GTDB lineage: Bacteria > Chloroflexota > Limnocylindria > Limnocylindrales > CSP1-4 > Palsa-1032. The sequence continues at coordinate 14,482 of JALZLU010000270.1, forward strand.
CGTCATCGCCATGCCCACAGCCATCCGCGCCGCTCGGACGGTCATCGCGCAGCTCAACGCGGCGATGCCGCGCACTTTGGGCGACAGCTTCATCCATGTCGACGAGATCGACCTCGCTGTCGAAGTGGACGTCGCGCCCTATGAGC
>JALZLU010000284.1 GCA_030858685.1 Chloroflexota bacterium
TTGGGCCTGGACCCCGATGAGCTGGGCTCACCATGGGGAGCAGCGGGTTCCTCCTTCGTGGCGTTCGTCATCGGGGCTATCATCCCGCTCGTCCCGTACCTGCTCACATCCGGAGCGTCCGCCTTGATCGCCGCCTTCGTGCTGGCCCTTGGGGCACTCTTCGTGGTGGGAGCCGGCGTCAGCCTGGTGACCGGTCACAGCCTCATCTTCTCGGGCCTGCGCCAGGTGTCGATCGGCGCGCTGGCGGCAGGTGTGACCTTCCTGGTGGGTACGCTCATCGGCGTGGAGATCGGGGCGCTCGGATGAGCGGTCGCTGGTCCAACGGCCCGGGTGACCACTATCCGGCGCACCGGCACGACTACGACAAGGTCCTGGTCGCCGAGTCCGGCTCGATCACGTTTCGTCTGCCGGAGCGGGCCGAGTCGCTCGAACTGCGAGCGGGCGACCAGCTCGACCTGCCCGCCGGCACGCTGCACGGGGCCGACGTGGGACCCTCCGGCGTGACGTGTTCGGAGACCCATCTTCCGCGCAGCACCCTGCGAGAGGTGCACCTGCACGCGGGCGGCGTCGAGGTATCGGAAACCGCCATGCGGCAGGGTGCGTAGTCCCCAGTGGAACCGGTCGCGTCCCCCCGCTCGGATGCCCAGCTGGTAGCGACGGTCGCGGCTGGCGACACGGCCGCCCTGGCGGAACTCTACGACCGGCATGCCGATGCCATCTTCCGGGCCGCCTTCCGGCGATCCGGCGACCGAACCATCGCGGAGGAGGTCTTGCAGGACACGTACCTGGCGCTGTGGAATCGGGCCGAGACCTTCGATCCGGTTCAGGGGTCGCTGCTGGCCTGGCTCTCGACCATCGCGCGCAACCGTGCCATCGACCGGCTTCGCCACCAGGGGCGTCGCCCGCCGGCCATGCCGCTCAGCGCGGTGGTGTCCGGCGACGACCCGCACGGCAGCGGCCTGGACCGCGCCATGGCGCACGGCACGCTGCTGGGGTCCGGCGCCGTGTCAGTGGACCCCGAGCGGATGCTGGAGGACGCGGCCACGCGGGCCGAGATCCGCGACGCCCTTGGCGCCATCCCCAGCCGCGAGCGTCAGGTGCTGGAGCTGGCCTACTACGAGGGGCTGACGCAGGTCGAGATCGCGCAGCGCCTGGACTGGCCGCTGGGCACGGTCAAGACCAGGACGCGGCGGGCCTTGGCTCGACTTCGGGAGACGCTCACGGCCGTCTTCGGCCCGGAGATCGCGCCTCCGCCCCGAGCCGAGCGCCCGGGGGAGGGACGCGATGGACCACGCTGAGGTCCTCGATCGACTCGAGACGGCGTTCCTGAGTCCGGGTAGCCTGCCGGCCCTGCATTCGGACGATTCGGAGGAGGCCCGGGCGGTGCGCGCCCACCTGGCAATTTGCTCCGACTGTGCCGTGGAGCATCGGGCCTGGCAGCTGGCCGGTGTCGCCATGGGCGCGAACGTGCCGGAGACGCTGAAGGCCCCCACCGGAGCGCGCGAGCGCACCCTGGCGGCTGTGGCCATGACTGGTGCTCTGCGCCCGGCGGGCGCCACCAGCGGGCCGCTGGGCGAGCTTTCCGTGTCGAACGCCGGACCGCACGGGCCATCGGCGCCCGCCGCCCCGGTGCCCCCCGCACGCCCTGCCACTCCCCGACCGGGGGTCCTGGCCATCGCTGCCGCCTTCGCGGCCGCGCTCTTCCTGGCCGGGGCGGTGCTGGGTGGCCCGCTGGGCCTCGTCTCGCGAGAGGCGCCCGACACGTCCGTCGCCGATGCGCAGGCCGCGGCAGTGGCATCGGCTGTGGATCGCGTGCTCAAGCAGCCCGAACACATGATGGTGCCGCTGGTTGACGCGGCGGGGTCGACCGGCGGCTCCATCCTCTTCGATCCCGCAAGTCGCGAGCTCGTCGTCGTGTCGCAGTCGCTCGAGTCCATCCCGGAGGGCCGCGAGTACGGTTGCTACCTGGAACGGGAAGGGCAGCGTATCCGCGTAGGGCGACTCAAGGTGGTGGGTGATGCGGCCTACTGGATGGGGCCGATGGACGAGCCCGCCGATGCCGGCCGCAGCGGAGACCGATTCGTGGTCGTCCGGGATGACCGACCGGAAGCGCCGGTCCTCAGCGGGGGCTTCTGAGCTCAGCGTCCGCGAGCTGGGTGGTCGGCCGGTTCGTCGAGCGGGTCTTCGTCATGGACGGGACTGGGGCCGGCGTCCAGGGCCGGACCCTGAAGGTAATGGCGGTGCAGTTCCAGCACTTCCTCCACCAGCGCGGGTGCCACCACGCCTCCATAGTCAGCGATCGCCCGACTGATCCAGGCGGCCTCGACGGCGCGCTCCTCGACGTCCACGTCAGCCTCGGCTCGCGGCAGGCGGCCAAGGACCAGCCACGAGAGGCCGACACCGATGGCGATGCCCAGGACCACCAGCCACCAGGCGAACCCGTCGTTCATTCGCGGGCAAGTATAGGTGGGGCATCGAGCGACTCGGCCAGGGCTGCCACCAGGCGCGTCCAACGCGGCAAGAGAGCCCGGTAGCTAGCCGTGGTGGCCGGATCCGCCGCAGCAGCCCTGTCGGTCGTCCCCAGCCCGAGCATTCGTCCATCGGGCGGCTCCAGCCAGCGCATTGCGAGTTGGCCGAACGATGCGTCCGATAGCGCCTGTGCCGCCAGGAGCGCCGCGCCACGCACGGTCGCGTCGATCGGCGCGACGGACTGGTGCCAGCCCGTCATGTCGCTCACGATGCCGCGCCACACGTCGCTGCGGGATCCGCCACCCGCCGCCGTGACTCGACGGACCTCGCTTGCGCCCTGCTGCCCATCCTGCTGTGCGCTCATCAGGACCCAGCCGAAGGCTTCCAGCACTGCCCGCCAGAGATGACCGCGGCCGTGACCGAGGCCGATGCCCGCGACGCTGGCTCGCAACCCCGGCTCGGGCGTGGGCAGCAGGCGACCGGAGAGGTAGGGCACGACCATCACACCCTCCGAGCCGGCGGGAACGATCGCCGCCTCAGCGTTCAACGTCGCGTGATCCACGCCCCCCAGCCACTCACGGCGGACGAGCTCCGCAAGGAGGCCGCTGCCCGTGGCATGAGCCACGCGGCGGTAGGGCGTGGCCGCGCCGGGGGCATGGCCATCGGCCAATGCCTGTTCCAGGTCCGTCGTGACCAGCAGCAGGGTGCCGGTGCTGCCGTAGTAGGCCAGGGCATCGCCGGCCCGCACCACGCCTGATCCGAGCATCGTGGCCAGGCTGTCGGTCGTGGGCGCGACGACGGGGATACCTTCGGGCAGGCCCGTGTCTCGCGCCGCGGCGGCGGTGATCGTACCGAGCAGAGCGCCCGGCGTGACGATGGGCGGCAGCATCCGGGGAGGGACGCCCAGAGTCGCCGCGGCCGCCAGGTCCCAGGTTCCCGCTGCGGTCTCCGGCAGTGGTTCCCAGCGAGAGGCGCTGTACGGGTCGATGCTGGGCGCGCCGGTCAGCCGCAGCCCCAGGTAGCCCGCCGGGCCGAGGGCGATGCCGTCCCGCAAGGCTGCTTCCGGAAGTATCCCCAAGAGGCGCGTCAGGCGCGGCACGACGGCGTCGTCCGCGGTGACGCCTCGTCGATCGCCATAGAGGAT
>JALZLU010000288.1 GCA_030858685.1 Chloroflexota bacterium
GCCCATCGCCGGCTCGAAGTATGGCGCATGCAGAAGTTTAGTGCGAATGTCCGTATAGGGTCGGACTCGGCTATGGCACGATGGGCACCAAGCGTCAGGTTCTATCCACTCTCATGTCCGCCGTTTCAAGCAGCAGGCGCAGCAGATCCTTGCTTGTCTCTCAAGCCATGTGGCACAGCCGCCGCTGGACAGGGCAGGAGGCACGATCATGAGACGACGGTTGATCATGCTCTGATGCGCGGGTTGGCTACCGCCGGACCGGTGATGCGTCGCGGAGCTTCCTCTGTCTAGCAGCCAGCGTCGGATCAGATCCGGCTGGTAGTGGGTACGAGGGTTCTCCTGCCGTGACCGTGCCCCCAGCCTTGTCCGCTTGGGATGGATCGATATAGGTGAGCAGCCTCCTCGAGATAGTGTTGCGCAGGATCGAATGTCAGGCGGCGGAGGGCCGGGTCTGTCTGGCGATGGCCCAGACGAAACCCGCCAGTTCGCGGGCGATGGCGGTGGTGACGACGTTCGGCGGCTTCCCCGCCCTGGCGAGCTTGCGGTAGCACCCGCACAGCCGCTCTTGCGCCTTCCAGGCGATGTCACGGATCGGCTTGGCCAGGCCCTCCTGGCGCAGCAGAAGCTCTCGGCTGATCCGGGCCGGGAACCGATAGCTCCAGGCCGCCTCGATCAGCATGCGTCGGGCCGAGCCGTTCCCGGCCTTGGTGATCGCGCCCTGGCGCCGGGTCCCGCCGCTGGAATGCTCGGACGGAACCAGCCCGAGATAGGCCATCAGCTGCCGTGGATTGGTAAAGCGGGTAATGTCGCCAAGCTCGGCGACCAGTGTCGCCGCCGCCACCAGTGCCATGCCGCGCAGGGCCTGCAGCGCCCGCACCACCGGTGCCAGGGACCAGTCCGGCAACGCCGCCGCGATATGGGCCTCCAGCCGATCGCGCCGCGCCGTGGCCGCCTCGACCGCGGCGATGCAATCCTCGAGGACAAGATGGTGGGCTGCTTGCGCGAAGCGCAGCCCGGCCAGCCAGCGTTGGTGCATCAGGGTCCAAGCCGGCCGGCTGTAGTGTTGACCCTGTCGCAGCAGGAAGCCGGACAGTTGCTGGCGAGGCTGCCGCAGGGCGCGCACGGCCGCCTGACGCGCCCGCACCAGGTCCCGGCCGTTCGGAGCAGTGCTCCGAACCATGCGCCGGGTCGGGCACCCAAACCGGGGTCAACTCTCCTGCCCGATGCAGTCTGGCCAGGTTGGCTGCATCCCGCCGGTCGGTCTTGATCCGATCCCCCGGCTTGCGCGGGATCAGCGAGGGCGCGACCACGACGCACTCATACCCGGCGGCGCTCAGTTGCCGCTGAATTCCGTAGCCGCACGGTCCGGCTTCGTAGCAAAAGCATAGGACCGAGCCGGACTCTGCCAACTTGCTCGCCAATGCCTTCAGCGCCATCGGGGTGTTGGCGATCACGCCGTGCTCGCGGATTTCGCCCCGCTTGCCCGCCTCGGCCAAGGCCACCGCGATCGTCTCCTTGTGCACATCAAGGCCGATGTAGGTGATAGGCTTCTCCATGACCCGTCTCATTATGCATGGTGCACGCATGCGTGCACCGGTGCCGGACTATCCGGCGCAACCCTCGCAACCTGCATACTGTGGAACGGGTCGCCCCTATCTCAGGCGGACATCTGGTCTAGCGGCCGGCGACGAGGCTCGGCCGGGTGGCATCCACCACCGATTGCGCCAGTGCTCGTGCCAAGCATTCATAGCCGCGGTCATTATGGTGCAGATCATCCGGCGCGAGCATCGTGTGATGTGGCGTCCCCGAGGCGTCCCAGGCCTGCATCAGCGCAGCCCGCGAGAACAGAGGCACGTCCAGCCTGGCTGAAATCTCCCGCAGGGCCGTGTCGAAGCGCTCGAAATGCGGCGAATTCAGGATGCGCGGAGCCCGTTGGCTATCCATCAGCACCACATCAATACCGCGTGCCCGCAGCCGTCCGATGCCATCCACCATCGCCGCGATGAAGATTTCGGGCGCCATGCCACGCAACACGGCATTGGCACCCGCCTGCCAGATCACCAGGGCCGGGCCGAGGGCGAGCACGTCCATTTCCAGACGGGCCATCATTTCCGTAACCTCCTGACCGCTAAGGCCGCGGTTGAGCACGCGCAGGTGGGC
>JALZLU010000320.1 GCA_030858685.1 Chloroflexota bacterium
GGATCGACCCACCCGCCTGGGTGAACGGCGACGAGTACATCCTCCCCCGGCCGTGGTTCCTGTACCCGGGCTGGCGCCTGCGCATGCACCAGCTGGTCGACACCCCGGCACCATTCAAGCGGCGCAATATCTACGGAGGCGACCGGATCCTGGCTCGAGTCTGAGCGCGGCTAGGTCAGCCGAGGCGTTTCTGCCCGCCAGCTCTCGTCCTTGCCAACGACGCCGTCAACGGCGGTACGCTCACGTCATGCGGCGTGTCACCGGTCAGCCGGAGTTCCTGGATGGTCCGCTCGACCACGCGCTCCTTCAGGGCAACATGCGCGATCTCGCCCGCATCAACCGCTTCCTTGGCGGGGTGGCGCTCAGCCGCCGCGCGCTGGTGGCGCTGACCACCGGTTTCCATGCCCTGCCACGCGCGGGTCGCGTCGATCGGCGCAGCCGGACGCTGCGGATGCTGGACGTGGGCACTGGCGCCGCCGACATCCCCGACGCGCTGCTCGCCTGGACCTCCAAGCGCGGACTGTCGCTCCACGTAGAGGCGGTCGATGAGCGCCACGAAGTCCTGGACGTGGCCCACGAGCGAGTCGGCGACCGGCCCGAGTTGCACCTCGACCACACGGCCGGCGACCGACTGGCCTACGAAAACGGCGCCTTCGATGTGGTCCACGCCTCGCTCGTGCTGCACCACCTGGAGCCCCCGGCAGCCGTCCGGCTGCTGAGCGAGATGGCTCGGACTGCCAGCATCGGCGTGATAGTCAACGATCTTGACCGGCGGCGACTGGCCTGGCTCGGTGCCTGGGCCATGACCCGCGTCGCAACGCGCAACCGCTACACCCGCCACGACGCGCCGCTTTCCATAAGACGCGCTTACCGCCCGACGGAGGTGGCCCGACTGGCGGGCCAGGCTGGCCTGGTGGAGGTCGCCCGGATCCACGGCTTCCTCGGCCATCGATACGCGATGGCCTTCGTCCACGCAGCGGCCGCCGAGAGCGCGACCGTTGCGCCCGAGTCCAGCCGATCAGTACGGCCGGAGTTCTGATGGCGATCGCTTGCGCTCTTGCCCTGCTGGTCGGGGCGGCGCGGCGGGAAGTCAAACTGGTCTGGCTGTCCCGGCCTGGTGCGACGGCTGAACGTGACGTTCGATCGACCCATCTCACCCGACGACATCTGGCCTGGACTGGTCTTCACGACCTACTGATCCGCCACCCGGGTATGCAAGCGGCCGCGCGCTATCGTGAGCCTGTGGAGCAGGACGTCGAGGTGGCCATCGTGGGTGGCGGGCCGGCGGGCGCGGCGCTGGCCATCCGACTGGCGGAGCACGGCATCGACGTCGCCGTGTTCGAGCGCTGGCCGGGGCCACGCTGGCGAGCGGCGGGCGTCTATTCTTCGCCGCTGACGCGCGGCCGGCTGGCGGAACTCGGCCTCTCCGCTGCGCAACTTGGGGCGTTGATCCGGCCGATCGAGGCCATGGAGGTCGTTTCGACTCGTGGACCGGCGTGCCGCCTGGAGTACGACCCTCCGGCTGGCGGCCTTGACCGCGTGCGCCTGGAACGCGCGCTGCTGGATCGCGCTGCGGCCGGCGGAGTGCGGGTGCTCGAAGGTGCCACGGTCAGTGGGATCACGCCCGGCCGATGCGGGTCGGACTTGACCGTATCGGGGAAGGATGGCCCGCAGCGCTGGGCGGCCCGGTTGTTGGTCGGTGCCGACGGTCCGGGCTCCATGGTCGCACGCGCATTCGGAGTCGATCGCCCTATCCGCCGCCTCAGGCATGCCGGTCTCACGGTGCACCGCGCGGACCCGGACGCGGCCGCGGACGGGTCGCCGATGACCGCACGGATGACCATCGGCGCGGGCTGGTACTGCGGCGTCGCTCCCGTTCCCGGCGGACGCGTCAACATCGGTCTGGTCATGACTGAACGCCAGCTCAGGAGCAGCCTTCGCAGGGGCGGCTCAGCCGCGGCCGTGGTACGAGACGCCGTGAGCGCCCTTCCACCGCCGCGTGCCGCGTGGCAGGACGCGCCGGAGACGGACGAGACGGTCGTGGCGCTGCCGCTCGCGCAACGGGTCGTTCGCCGGTCCGGCCCGCGTTTCGTGCTGATCGGTGATGCCGCCGGATTCATCGATCCCCTCAGCGGCGAGGGGCTGCACCGCTCGCTGGTGTCGGCGGAGCTGGCTGCCAGCGCGATCGGGGCCTGGCGGCGCGGAGACGCGGCCGCCCTGGAGCGGTACGACCAGCGGATGCGCGCACGGTTCGCGCCCAAGGATCTGCTCTCCTGGCTGCTCCAGCTCTTCCTGGC
>JALZLU010000333.1 GCA_030858685.1 Chloroflexota bacterium
GCCATGGCGGTCTGGACCGCCGGGATCTTTGCGCTGCAGGCCATACAGGGTTACCCGAGTATCGCGGAACTGGCGGCAGAGGGAGCTCGCGCCCGAGATGTCATATGGGCCATCTGGCTCGTCGGAATGGTGATCGGTGTTGCGCTCATAGTCGTAGTGAGCCGCAGTGGCCGCAACTCATCCCTCGGTGACGGCCTGGGCCAAGAAGGGCACGGGGCCTAGCATCTGCGCTTCGACCGGCGGGGTCGTCGGCCTCACGCGAGGACTGGACAACCCTGAGCGGCCCATCGATGATGCCACTCTCGTCGCCTGACTCACGGTCGGGCCCCGAGCAGGTACCTTGTCGGCGCGCGCGTGATGTGACCGAGATGCGTCGCTACATCCCGGATGCCGTTCGGCTTAGCTGAAGAGGAGTGGCTCAAAGCGCCGGGTGGTGTCGCGCAACTGACGGCTGGGCGGGCGGCCGCCGCCCTTCACCGCAGCCAGGTCCCGCAACTGGCGGCTGAGCCACCAGCCCAGATCCTCCGTGCGTACGCTGGCGCGCAGCCGCCTCAGATGCATCAGTCGCTGCTCGTCGGGCATGTCCAGCGCCTCCATCAGCGTCCGGCTGGTGCCCGCCACATCGGCCGCCGTGACGGTCAGGCTGTCCGAAGCGAGCTGCTCGGCGGCACCGGCCGTCTCTGACAGCACCAGCACCGGCTCGCCCACCAGGACGGCCTCCTTGGCCACCAGGTTCATGCCGTCCACGATGGGGTTCACCAAGGCCACGTTGGCCAGTTGGAGTGCCGCGATGGCCACCGCGTAGTCCGTGCCATCGAGCAGCCAAATGGGCTGGGCGTCGGGATCACCCATGCCGTTCACCCTGGCGATGACCTCGCGCACCTCCGTGGCATAGCGCGCGTACTCCGGCAGGCGCTCGCGGCTGGCTGACTGGATGGCCAGGAAGCGCACGGAGCGACGCAGCTCCGGCTTGCGTGCGAGCAGCGCCTCGAAGGCCAGGAAGCCGCGCAGCGCATTCTTGGAGGGCTCCAGGCGATCCACGCGCACGATGAGCCGCGGGTTGCCTGCGCGCTGGAGACGAGACTCCAGGGTCGCGCGCTGCTCAGCCACCTGGCGTCCCGCCGCGAACGCCGCCAGAGCCTTCGGGTCCAGGGAGATGGGATAGGAGCGGATCCAGATGGTGCGACCGCGCCAGCGCACGTGGCGGCCGTCGGGGTCGACCCGGGCATCACGGACGAAAGCGTCTGCCGTGAGCAGGAAGTTGGTGGCGTATCGGTCGGTCTGAAAACCCAGGATGTCGTTGGCCAGCAGGCCCTCGCAGATGGAGCGGCGCAGCCCCTGCGGCAGTACCTGCCAGGCTTCCACGGACGGCCAGGGGATGTGGTTGAAATGCAGCAGCAGGGCATCCGGCCGGGCGGCCCGGACAGCCGCGGCGGCCAGGTACAGGTGGTAGTCCTGAAGCAGCACGACCGGCCGCGTGCCCGGTCCCGCGGAGGCCGCCGCGGCCCGGCCGAGCTCCTCGTTGACCACGCTGTAGCCGCTCTGCCAGGCATCGATCAGCCGATCGTCCACCCGCGGCTCATAGGGCAGCTGGTAGAGCTGATGCTGGAGGAACCAGAGGAAGGGATTGGAGACGATGGTGTAGTGCGCGCGGAACGCGTCGTCGCTGACCTCCACCAGGCGGAGCTCCAGATCCTGGCCGGGTAGCTCGGCAGCGATGACCTTGCGCAGCGCAGCGCTGGCAGCTGCCCCTTGTCCCAGCGTCTCGCGGGCGGCCCGGTCGGCGGCGTCCATGGCGGCACTCACCCAGGTGACCGGTGCCAATCGCCCGACCTCGGCCAGCGCGGTGACCAGTCCCCCGGACCCGCGATTGGCCCGCCACTCGCCCGCGCGGGTCCGATTGAAGCTGAGCGGTCCCCGGTTGGACACCACCACCAGCCGCTGGCCGGGCTCCAGCAGCCGCTCCAGATGGTCGCGCAGCGTCTGCGCTCGAGCGGGCGGCGCAGCCATGCTCAACGAGCCTCGGGCCTCACAGCAGCGCTTGCGCGGCCTCCCGCGCCATGTCGATGACGGCGGTCGTGACCGGCGGCACCAGGCCAATGACGATGGTCAACGCCGCGGCGATGATCAACCCGGCTCGCGTGAAGGCGCCGACCTCGATGGAGCGGGAGCCTTCCGGCGCGTCGCGCATGTACATGTAGACCACGACGCGCAGGTAGTAGAAGGCTGCGGCCGCGGCGTTGAGCATCATCAGCACGGCCAGCCAGGTGACCCAACCGCCGACCTCCACGGCAGCCAGGATGACGTAGGCCTTGGCGAAGAAGCCGGCCAGCGGCGGGATGCCCGTCAGTGAGAGCAGGAAGAGCACCATGGCCAGGCCCAGCAGCGGCACGCGGCGTCCCAGTCCGGCAAAGCTCGAGATCTGACTGGTCACGCCCGGCCGTCGCTGCAGCGCGGCCACGCAGGCGAAGGCGCCCAGGTTCATGAAGGCGTAGGCAGCGGAGTAGAAGAGCAGCGCTTCCAGGCCCTGGGTCTCGGCGCGTGAGCCTACGGGAGCCGCGGCGAAGGCCGCCAGGCCGACCATGATGTAGCCCGTGTGCGCGATGGAGCTGTAGGCCAGCATCCGCTTGATGTTGTCCTGCGTGATGGCCACCAGGTTGCCCAGGGTCATGGTCACTGCGGCGAGCAGGAAGATGAAGGGCAGCCAATCGGCCTTGAGCGGACCAAGCCCCTCTACGAAGAGCCGCAGGATGAGCGCGAAGGCAGCTACCTTGGGTCCCACCGAGAGGTAGCCCGTGACGGGCGTTGGTGAGCCCTGGTAGGCATCGGGCGTCCAGTAGTGGAAGGGCACCGCGGCGATCTTGAAGGCCACGCCCGTGGTCAGCAGCGCCAGGCCCATGGCCAGGCCGGGAGCCAGGGACGCTTCCCCGGCAGCGACGCTCGCCAGGACCGCGGCGATCTCGCCCACGTCCGTCGACCCGGCATAGCCCAGCACGAAGGCCAGCCCGAACAGGAAGATGGCGCTGGAGAAGCTGCCCAGCAGGAAGTACTTGATGGCGCCTTCGGTGGAGAGTCCATCCCGCTTGGCGTAGCCGGCCAGCATGTAGCCCGGCAGCACCAGCAGTTCCAGGCCGATGAAGATGATGAGCAGGTCGCGCGCGCCGCCCAGCAGCATGGCCCCGCTGATGGCGAAGAGCAGCGTGGTGCTGAACTCGGCCATGGGCAGGCCGCGCGGCTTCAGGTAGTCCACCGCGAACAGGAGGCTCAGGATGGCGATGCCCACGAAGAGCAGGTCCAGGAACATGGTCAGCTGGTCGCGCACGTAGACGCCGCCGACCAGCGGCAGTCCGTCGGCCGGAAGCAGCCCCATCGCACCGGGCAGCGGACCGACCACCGCGATGACCACCAACGTGAGCACCAGGCCAGCCACGGCCACGATGCTCACCAGGTCGTCGCGGTCGGGCACGACCATGTCCAGCACGACCACCGCAAGGGCCAGCCCGATGACCATCAGGAGGGGCAGCGCGGCGAGGAACTCGTTGGTGGTCATACGCGGCGGCCCAAGGCTCTTCCGATCATGGCGCCGTGCCCGCGGTGGGCGCCGTGCCGAACTGGGCCAGGACCTCGGCCACCGGCACTTCGATCAGGTCGAGCAGGATGTTCGGCGCGACGCCGAAGATGACCGTCAGCGCCACCAGCGGGGTCAGTGTCAACAGCTCCACGCGGGTCATGTCGGTGAGGTGATGGCCCAGCCCCTTCAGGAAGTCCGACAGCTCACCGAAGACGATGCGCTGGTACATGAACATCATGTACGCCGCCGAGAGGATCATCACGGTCACCGCGACACCGGCGGCAAGGGGCGAGTAGGCGAAGGTACCCAGGAAGACCAGGAACTCACCCACGAAGCCGGACAGCCCGGGCAGGCCCAATGAAGCCAGCATGAAGAAGCCAAAGATGACGGCATAGACCGGTGTGGGCGCCGCCAGGCCGCCCATCTTGTCGATGGTCCGGTCGTGCGTGCGCTCATAGATCACGCCCACGCACAGGAACAAGGCCCCCGTGATGATGCCGTGGTTGATCATCTGGAGGATGGCGCCCTGCATGCCCTGGGGCTGGAAGATGAAGATGCCCAGGGTCACGAATCCCATGTGGCTCACGGAGCTGTAGGCCACCAGTTTCTTGAGGTCCGGCTGCACCAGGGCCACGATCGCGCCGTAGACGATGGCGATGAGCGAGAGTACGACGATGGCCGGCGCCCACTGCTGCGCCGCGTCCGGGTAGAGCGGCAGTGAGAAACGGATGAAACCGTAGGCACCCAGCTTGAGCATGATCGCCGCCAGGATCACGGAGCCTGCGGTGGGCGCCTCCACGTGGGCGTCGGGCAGCCAGGTGTGGAAGGGGAACATGGGCACCTTGATGGCGAAGGCCAGGAAGAAGGCGCCGAAGGCCAGGAACTGGAGCGTCGGGTCGAAGCCGAAGCCGC
>JALZLU010000335.1 GCA_030858685.1 Chloroflexota bacterium
AGCCTTCGATATGATCGAGGCATGTATCTACCCCGATCACCGCGAGTCCGGGATCCTTGCGGCCAAGCGCGATCGCATGGGCGCCATCGCCTGTCCCGAAATCCACATGCACACGATCGAACCGGGAAGCCCAGAACCGGATTTCGGCGGGCACCGTTGATGACATGGTCACGGTCGACGTGACCGGTTGGCGGAGCATCACCACCATTGCCTTTCCTGTGGAGCGATATGCCGGGTGCAGGAAAGGCATGGCGGCGGACCGCGCGGATCATGTCCGCGCTCCGACTGGTTGTGGTGAAGGGGAAGATCGGGTCAGTACCCATCGAGGAGGGCGGGGCTGGCCAGCAGGCGTAGGGCCAGGACGACGAGGGCGCATAGCCCGGATTATTCATGAGTGACAACGGGGCACCGATTTGCTACAGGTGAGGTGTCGTCCATCGCCTGTCACAAGGAGTGCCCCGTATGCCTCAGTCTGCCACAGCTCCCGTCACCTTTCCCGCCGTCGGCCCGACGCCCCTGGAGGTCGACTTCCTGGGCGGACGCCTGACCAGTGATGGCGGGTTGCCCTGGCTGGCCGAGGCTGACGCCGCCGTGGGGCTGACGGAGAGGTTGGCCGCGGAGATCCCCGACTGGCGCCGCCGTCGCGGCCGGCACGACCTGCGGACCCTGGTGGCCCAGCGCATCTACCAGATCGCCTGCGGGTACGAGGACCAGAATGACGCAACCACGCTGCGCACCGACCCGCTGCTCAAGCACGTCTGTGGCCGCTTGCCGCTGACCGACCCCGATCTTGCCAGCCAGCCGACGTTCTCCCGGCTGGAGAATGCCGTCAGTGCCCGGACCTGCTATCGCCTGGCCCAGATACTCGGGGAGATTTACCTGCGCGAGCGGGAACGGGACGGCATCCCCACCCACCTGGTGCTCGATCTCGACGGGACCGACGATCCGACGCATGGCGAGCGCCTATCACGGCTACTACGGCCAGTACCAGTACTTTCCGCTGCTGGTCTTCGATGGCGAGACCGACCACCTCATCACGGCGGTGTTGCGACCAGGCACGGTGCACGCTGGTCATGGGGGACTGGCGATCCTCAAGCGCATCGTGGCGGCCGTGCGGGCGCGCTGGCCGGACGTGACGGTGGAACTGCGCGCCGACAGCGGATTTGCGATCCCGGCCCTCTACGCGTACTGCGAAGCCGAGCACGTCACCTCCACGATCGGACTGGCGACGAACGCGCGGCTCACCCGGGCGGTCGCCCCGCTCCTGGCCGAGGCCGAACGCCAATCCGTCGCCGAGGCCGGCGCGAAGGTCCGTCTGCTTGGCGAGACGGTCTACCAGGCCGAGAGCTGGCCCCACGCGCGGCGGGTGGTGATGAAGGCCGAGGTCCTGCCCAAGGGCACCAACACGCGCTTCGTGGTGACCACCCGGACGGACGACCCGACGGCGGTCTACGATCGGTATGTTGACCGGGGCGAGAGTGAGAACTGGATCAAGGACTTCAAGCTTGGCTGTTTCGCTGACCGCCTGTCCTGTCACCGCTTCTGGGCCAACCAGTTCCGCTTGCTCTTGCATGCGGCGGCGTACTGGCTGCTCGACACGGTTCGGCGCTTCGTGGTGACCCGGCAGATCGCGCGCATGACCCTGGAGACGTTGCGGCTACGCCTGCTCAAGATCGGCGGCTGGGTCAAGGAGCTGCCGCATCGGGTGCGCCTGCGGCTCGCCAGCAGCCATCCCCATGAAGACTGGTGGCATGCCCTGGCAGCCCGCCGTCACCCTTCGTGAATAATCCGGGCTAGCGGCGCCGGTCGGGCAGGACCCGCCGGGAGCGTCGAGAGTGCGGTTAGCGAGTGGCGATCAGGGATCGAGCCACCGGGTTGGACGCGGGCGCGCCAGGCCGGGGCTTAGCTGGGAGGCCGGATGTGGTTGGTCATGGACGGTCATTTCCAGGCGCGATGGTCGCGCATCATCGGGTTTCCGGAACGGAGAACCAAGACTGGCTCCCGGTGTTCCGCAACGCCAGCATAGCAGAAGGTTTTGATGCCTGGGCATCACAAACACTGGTGGCCGCCGGGCCAGGCCTGTCGTTCCGCGAGAATCTCCTGGTAACCAATCGAGGCCACGCGGTTCAACCGCTCCGACGCGGCGGGAACGGTCGGCCGGACCGCCCCCGCCGTGCGTTTGGCCTATGGCTCCTCCCGCGCCGGTGTCGGCTCGTTCAGTGGGACGCCCGTGTTCGGGTACTTGCCTGGAGTCTTGCCCGGTTTACCCGCGGCGCCTGGCTCGCTGCTGCAGTTGAAGACTGACACCACGGTTTCACCGCCGTCAC
>JALZLU010000386.1 GCA_030858685.1 Chloroflexota bacterium
AAGATGGCTGCACGGTCGCGCACGAAGGAGCGGATGTTCGCGATGGTCAGGGTGCGCAGGGCAGTCATGTGATCAGTCCCGCAGCGCCCGGCCGGTCAGGTCGAGGAAGACGTCCTCCAGCGTGGCCCGCCGCACGGCCAGGTTGTGCGGCTCCTGACCCAGCCCACCGGCCGCGGCCAGGAGGCCACCGATGGTGGCCGCCACGTCGCGCGTGTAGAGCGCCACCTCGCCATCCTCGTGCACTACGCGGGTCACCGCGGGCAACCCGACAAGCCGCTCGTCCTCAAGCCCGGGCACAGCGTCGAAGCGGATGGAGAGCTCCTGAAAGCGCCGCTCGACGAGATCCTTGACCGTGCCCAGCTCCAGGATCTTGCCGTGGTCCATGATGCCGATGCGGTCGCACAGCTGCTCGGCCTCTTCCATGTAGTGCGTGGTCAGCAGCACGGTGGTGCCGCGTTCCTTGAGCGCCAGCACGAGGTCCCAAAGCGAACGCCGCGCGGCAGGGTCCATGCCCGTCGTCGGTTCGTCCAGAAAGATCAACTCCGGATCGTTGACCAGCGCTAGAGCGACGGATAGTCGCTGCCGCTGCCCGCCGGAGAGCACCTTCGTCAGCGCATCCCGGCGCTCGCCAAGGTCCAAAGCATCGATCAGATCGGCGCTGGGCCGTCGCTCGCGGTAGAACGACCCGAAGAGGTCGATGACCTCGGTCACCGTGAGATTGGGATAGAGCGCCGCGGTCTGGAGCTGGACGCCGATGCGCTCCTTCAGGCGGTCCGGCTCACGGGCGACATCGATGCCCAGCACCAGCGCCTGGCCGCCGTCCGGCTTGCGTAGACCCTCGAGCATCTCGACCGTGGTGGTCTTGCCCGCGCCGTTGGGCCCCAACATGCCGAAGACCTCGCCACGCTCTACCTGGAAGCTGACGCCGTCCACGGCCTGGACCGGTCCGTACCGCTTGCGCAGATCCTCCGCCACGATCACGGCCGTGCCGGATCCGGTTGCGTCGTACTGTCCCCTCACGGTCCAGATGATGGCAGAGCCCGTCGAGTGATAGCCGCCAGACCGGCTCTCAAGACCGCCCGCCGGTCACCAGTTGGTGCGCACCGGGGACGGACCCGCGTTTCAGCGTCCGACGTGAGCGCGCGGTCCGTTGCGCTAAGTGCCGGACACCGCGTACACCCTCCATGGATCCGGCAGGCCGCGCAGCTGCCGCTCGCCGCGGTCATCGAACCTGAGCCCTGAGCCGGCGACGAGGTCCCGGACGGTGGAGGAGACGAGAACCTCGCTCGGAGCCGCCAGCCCGCCGATCCGCGCACCAACGTGGACTGCGACGCCCGCCAGCTTGTCCCCATGCCGCTCGCACTCACCGGTATGGACACCGACCCGGATCTCGATCCCCAGCTCTCGAATGGCCTCGACGGCCCGCGATGCGAACCGCACGGCACGCGCCGGACCATCGAACGCCGACAGCACCCCGTCCCCGGCGGTATCGAGCTCGCGGCCGCCAAAGCGCACGAGCTCGCGGCGCACGACATCCAGGTGCCGGCCGAGGAGGTCCTGCCATGCCCGGTCACCCAGTTCGACAGCGTGACTCGTCGAGTCGACGATGTCGCTGAATACGATCGTTGCGAGAACACGATTGCGCTCTGCCGGATCGCGGACCCCCGTCACGAACTCCTCGATCTCGTCGATGATCGCATCCTGGTCACCGATCCAGTGGTAGTGATCGATCCCGGGCAGTTCGACCATCCGCGCGCCCGGGATCTCGTCGGCCAGGAGTCGTCCCTGTGCCACGTTCACCACCCGGTCACCAGTCCGATGCAGGACCAGGGTCGGGACGCGAATCGCCGGCAGCACGGCGCGCGTCCAGGTCGCGGCCAATGGCGAGCAGCGCGGCAAACGAACCCGGCGTGGCGCCGGACCGAGTGACCCGGGACTCCCAGCTGAGCCACTCGGGATCCTCCGCGACCGATGGAGCGAACCGCGCGAGGTATCGGCGTGCCTGCGTCTCGCTGCCCCACTCGGTGCGGGCGCGATCGACGGCCGCCTCGATCTGGGCGTCGGTCGGCGGGGAGGGGGAGCACGCTTGCGCTGCGTAGAGGACGAGCCCGACCGTCCGCTCCGGATGGGTGGCCGCGAACAGGCACGACATCGTCCCTCCGTCCGACGAGCCCAGGATGGTGGCCCGGTCGGAACCAACGGCGTCCATCACCGCGCGAATATCCTCGACTCGCTCTTCAAGCGTCGGCAGCCGGTCGCCAGTGAACCGGTCGGAGAGCCCAGTACCCCGCTTGTCGAAGCGGATCACGCGCGAGAACGAAGCGAGGCGCTCGTAGAATCGCCGGTAGAGCGGATATTCCCATTCGATCTCAAGATGGGAGATGGCCCCCGGCGCGATCACGATGTCCGGCGGCCCCTCACCGATGACGTGATAGGCGATCGAGGCGCCGCCGCTGGTCGCGTACCGAATCTCGGGCTGCGGCTGGGCCTGTATGCGGGCATAGTGCCACGTGCTGGCCAGCGCTCCGAGCCTAGACTCTGACCGATGATGACCGGTGCTGCTCGGATCCAGTGAGTACCCGGCCCAGCGGGCTCGCGCCGAACAGGGAGGCCATGCGACGACGGTGTCGCTCGATCCGGAGGTGATGGTGTGCCGGCTCGCAGGGCACGTAGGCGTGCTCGCCGGTCGGGAGGTCGAGGCGCTTCAGGACGTTGCGGTCCGTGAAAAGATCAAGCGCGCGGAAGATCATGGCGCGCCCGATGCCCAGCCGACGATCACGTGCGTCATCGATCAGGTCGGCTGCCGTGAAGTGCCCTTCACGGCGCGAGATCAAGTCCGCGACGGCGCGTCGCGGCTCAGTGGGCCGATAGCCAGCGAGGTCGAGCGCCGCCACAAGCGGCTGCGGATCTGCCATGACGCAGATGACAACTGAGGCACAGCTGGTAGTCGGAGTGGGCATGGCTGGGCACCGATCCGGCCGGGCCGGGCTCATAACGGTATGTCTCGACCACCAGCGCCGCGGCCTCCCGGCTCGCGATGACGCTCATGGTAGGAGAGGCCTAGGCAACAGGTGCTCGATCATCGCCCCGACGAGCCTGATGCCGCTACCGGGTCGATGGTGCCGAGCCCGCGGTGTGCGCGGTGGCGTGGGCCTCGCCCGACGAAGCGATGTCGTGGGTAGGGGCCTGGCGACGACGGGCCAGCAGGCCGCTCTTGGGACCTAGCAGCAGGGCCGCCGCGAAGAGCCCGGTCTGCACCAGCACGATGGTGGCGCCCGAAGCCACATCGAACCAGAAGGATAGGTAGAGGCCAGCCACCGCCGATCCGGAACCGACCATGACCGCCACCAGCATCATCCTGGAGAACCGATTCGTGACTAGTTGCGCAGTGGCCGCTGGGGTGACGAGCATGGCCACCACGAGCACGATGCCAACGGCCTGGAGGCTGACCACGATGGTCACCGCTACGAGCGCGATGAAGACGTACTCGAGTCGCGCCACGGGGATCCCTGAGGCAGCCGCCGCCAGCGGGTCGAACGTTGCGTAGAGCAACTCCTTCCAGAGCAGCGCCACCACCAGCAGCACCGTGCCACCCAGCAGGGTCAGCGCCAGCAGGTCCTCCGGGCTGATGCCCAGCACATAGCCGAACAGAAGGTGGAATAGGTCGCCGACGTAGCCCTCGATGGTGCTGTAGAGGAAGATGCCCAGCGCGAAGGTGCCCGCGAAGAGGACACCGATGGTCGTGTCCAAGCGCAGGCCGCCACGCCGGCTGACCCAGGTGATAGCAAGGGAGGTGCCCACCGCGGCGATGCCCGCACCGACGTAGAACGAGCCGCCCAGGATGAAGGCGGCCACGATGCCCGGAAACGCGGCGTGGCTGATGGCGTCGCCGATGAAGGCCAGCCCCTTGAGCACGACGTAGCTGCCCACCACGGCGCACACGATGCCCACCAGCATGGAGGCGATCATCGCTCGTACGAAGAACGCGAAACCGAGCGGCTCCAGGAGCGCCTCCATCAGTGCCGCCTGGGTGCCTCCTCGTGGTAGTGGCGTTGCCCCGGACTCTCCTCGTGATGGTGCGCGTCGTCCAGTACGACGGTCTGGCCGCCCAGTGTCAGCAGATGGCCGCCATACGTCTGGGCCAGAAGGGTCGGATCCAGGAGCAGCGAGGCCGGACCGTGGGCGATGACGCGGCGATTGATGGCCAGCACCGTCTGGAAGCGCGCGGCCGCACAGGCCAAGTCGTGGGTCGTGGCGATGACCGTCCGTCCGCCCGTGGCCACGGACTCGAGCAGATCCATGAGCTCCTCCTGCGTCGTCGCGTCGAGGGCTGTCACAGGTTCGTCCATGAGGAAGAGATCCGGTTCTGCGGCCAGCGCCCGGGCAAGGAAGACGCGGCGGCGCTGACCGCCGGAGAGTTGCCCGATCTGGGTCCCGCGGTGCCGCACCATGTCGACCTGCCCGAGCGCGTCGTGCACGGCTTGATGGTCCACCGGACCGGGCCGGCGAAGTCGACCCAGGCCGGGAAAGCGGCCCATCATCACGACATCTCCCACGGTCACCGGGAAGTCCCAGTCGACTGCCTCCGCCTGCGGCACATAGGCGATGCGCTTGGCCATGCGGCCGGGGCGCGCACCGAGCGTCTCGACCTCGCCCTGCCAAGGTTCGAGCAAGCCCGCCATGACCTTCAGGAGTGTGCTCTTGCCGGCACCATTGGGCCCCACCACGGCGAGCAGCGATCCCGTGGCGACCTCCAGGTCGACGGTGTCGAGC
>JALZLU010000388.1 GCA_030858685.1 Chloroflexota bacterium
TTGGCCTGCTCTCGCTGGGCCTGGATCCCGCCAAGGCGGTCCTCTTCCGTCAATCGGACCGGCCCGAGCATGCCGAGCTGGCCTATCTCCTATCCACGGTGGTGCCCGTCTCGTGGGTAGAGCGCACTCCATCCTTCAAGGACAAGAAGCGCGACCAGCCCGACGATGTGAACCACGCGCTACTGACCTATCCCGTGCTCCAGACCGCCGACATCGCGATCTACCACGGGAGGTACGTGCCGGTCGGTCGGGATCAGGCGGCTCACCTGGAGCTGGCGCGCGAGATCCTGCGGGCCTGGAACTCGCGCTACGGCGAGTTCTTCATCCAACCCGAGGCGGTCTTCACCGACTCTCCGGTCGTCAAGGGCACGGACGGTGCCCAGAAGATGTCCAAGTCGACGGGCAACGTGGTGGAGATCTTCGCCGAGGAGGCGACCATCCGGAAGCAGATCATGAGCATGGTCACGGACAGGCAGCGGATCCTGCGCACAGACCCCGGTCGGCCCGAGGTGTGCAACGTCTGCCAGCTCCACCGCTTCTTCGGCGCCGACTACGAGTCGATCTGGGAGGGCGAGCGCACGGCACGCACCGGTTGCGTGGACACCAAGCGGCTGCTCGGGGACCGCGTCCTGGACTTCTTCGCCGAGGCACGCGAGCGGCGACGAGAGTTCGAGGCGCGTCCCGGATACGTGGAGGACGTGCTGCGCGCCGGCGCCGAACGCCTCGCCCCGATGGCCAGCGAGACGATGCGCGAGGTCCGCGCCCGGATGGGCCTCGGCGGTACCTGATGCAGGAGCGCGGGTCGCTTCGTGGCGGGTCAGGCCACCCGATCGGCGGATCGATCCGCTGGGATCGCGCGCAGTCGCCTGACCTGGCTCGTCATGGCGCCGCGCTAAACTCGCACTCACTGTGAGTAGCCAACCGCTCCTGCCCGAGTCGGAACGCCGATGGCTCCATGCCCTGCTGGTGCTGGGTACGTTCGTGCTCGGCTTCCTCCTGTTGGGGATGGTTGCCGATGTGCTGATCTTCTTCAGCGACATCCTATTCATCCTGGTCATGGCCTGGCTCCTGGCCTTCGTGCTGTCGCCCATCGTGTCGGTCGTCCTGCGCGCTTTCCCGAACCTGCCGCGCGGCCTGGTCACCGTCCTGGTCTATCTGTTGCTATTCATCGTGCTGACCGTGCTCGTGGTGCTAACGGCGCAGAGCCTGGTCTCCTCCATCGCGGGCTTCATCACCGAGTTGCCCAGCTTGAGTGCGCGTCTGCCGGAGGTCCTGGCGCCCTGGCAGGAGCGGCTCGAAGGCTTCGGTCTCAACATCGATCTGGTAGCGGGCTTCGAATCGATCCTGAACGGCCTGGCGGGCTTCGGTGGCGATCTCGTCACGCCGCTGGCGGGCCTCGCCGTAGCCAGCCTGGGTGCCTTCGGCAACGTCCTGCTGATCGTCTTCCTGTCGCTGTTCATCCTCATGGACAAGGACAGCATGGTGGCGTTCATGAACCGACTCATCCCCCCGCGCTGGGCCGATGAGGCGCGTCTCTTCCAGACCAGTGTGGCTTCCTCTTTCGGCGGGTTCATGCGCGGTCAAGCCATCCAGGGCCTCATCTACGCTGGCTTCGCCGTCGCCACGCACCTCCTGCTGGGCCTCGACTTCATGCCCGCCTCGGCGGCACTGGTGGGACTGCTCCAAGCCCTGCCCTTCTTCGGCGCGTTCGTCTCGTGGGCCCCGCCCGTGGTCGTTGCCGCACTGACCAACCCGGGAGCGCTGCTGCCCGCCATCGTGATCATGGCCGTGGGCTGGTTCATCGTGATGAACATCGTCCAGCCGCGGGTGATGGCCAGTGCGGTGGGCATCCACCCCGTGGTGGTGCTCGCGTCGGTGCTCATCGGTCTCAAGCTCTACGGCGTCACTGGCGCCATCTTCGCGGTGCCGGTGGCGGCGGTCATCTCGTCCTTCTTCTTCTTCTACCTGAATCGGAGCGGTGGTGGCTCCCGCGACGTGACCTCGCGAGCCGCTCGCCGCGTGGAGCAACGAGAGGGCCGGCGAGTACGCGTCCCGGCGGCACCTGCGGTCGAGCCATTCGATGCATCGACCTCGAGCCCGGCGAAGGATCGCGCACCGGATCCGGCGCCATGACAGACCAGCGCCAAGCTGGAGCGGGCCGCGCCGGTCGAGCGGGCACGCCGGGTGACGATGGCCAGCGGGAGCGCAGCCGCATCGAGGGCCGCTCCATGGACCGCGACATGGGCGAGCCGCTGGCGGCCGGCGAACGCAAGGGGCGAGCGCCACGGTCACGGTCGCTCTCACCGCGGCCGCTGAGCGAGTGGACGTCGCGGCCGCGCATCCTGGTCACCAATGACGACGGCATCGAGTCGCGCGGGCTCCTGGC
>JALZLU010000403.1 GCA_030858685.1 Chloroflexota bacterium
GCGTTGGGTCCTGAGGGCATGGCCGCGTTGGAACGCTTGCGCGCGGACCTGCCGGCCGATCTGCCCTTCATCGCTGATGCAAAGCGCGGCGACGTCGGCTCGACCTCGACCCGACACGCTTGCGCCATCTTCGACCGCCTCGGCGCGGACGCTGTGACGGCCAGCCCCTACCTTGGCCGGGAGGCCATCGCGCCGCTCCTGGAACATCCCCATGGCTTCGTGTACGTCCTCTGCCGGACCTCGAATCCCGGAGCGGCTGAATTCCAGGACCTGAAGGTGGCGTCCGGTCGTCGATCCGATGGCGCCGAAACGGCCCCGGAGCCGCTGTATGTCCACGTCGCCCGCCGCGTCGCTGCCTGGGCGGGCGGTGGCTCCGGTATCGGCCTGGTGGTCGGCGCCACCGCACCGCAGGAGCTGGCAGCCGTGCGGGCGGCGGCCACCGCCACACCATTCCTCGTGCCGGGCGTGGGCCACCAGGGTGGGGACGCGGCGGCCGTGCTGGAACACGCGCCGGCCTCGACGGGTCCGGCGTCGGGACTGCCCGGCGGCGCGGCCCTGGTCAACGTCTCTCGCGCCATCTCGGAGGCGGCCCTTGGCGATGGTGATCCTGGCGAAGCGCTCAGCAAGGCGGCGCAGGCGTGGGCGGCGCAGCTCAGGGTGTAGGATGAAGCTCCACCGAACGCGCACCTTGGAGGGCGCCGCCGCACATGCCTTCGCTACCAATCGGTCCCCTCGAACTTCTCCTCATCCTCGCTATCGCGCTGCTCGTCCTGGGACCTGGCAAGCTGCCCGAAGTGGGCTCCGCGATGGGCCGCACCATCCGTGAGTTCCGCAAGGCCTCTACCGAGATCCAGGACGCCACGGACCTGGCGCCACGGAACGCGACCATGTCGCCCCAAGCGGGGACTACACCAGGCGTCGTCCCCGGCGACGCGGGCGAGGCACTCGATGAGGACGTCCCGCCGCGCGGTACACCGGCCGATCCGAGACGCGGGGCTTCCTGACCGACGCCCGGCAGGGCTGGTGCGACGCCCCTGCCGGTGCCGCGTCCGTCACCTGACCGGCTGACATGTCCGAGATCACCGACGAGCGAGGTCGCCCGTCCCGCAGCGTGATGCCGGAGGCGATCCTTCCGCCTTCCCGCGGCAGCGCTCCTCATCTGGACGCGCCAGTGGTCGCACCGCCCTCTCCGGAGCCGGGGGAGGGACACGTCATGACGCTCGTGCAACACCTTTCCGAGCTCCGCCGTCGCGTGGCCATCAGCATCCTCGCGGTGCTGGTCGGTTCGGGCGTCGGCTTCTGGCTGGCGCAGCCCATCATCCTGCTGCTCCTGCGACCACTGCCCGGCGGCCAGGTCCAGATCCTGACGGTGACGGGCGGCTTCATGATCCACCTGCGCGTGGCGCTCGTGATCGGTGTGCTTCTGGCGCTGCCGGTGCTGCTCTATCAGCTGTGGGCCTTCGTATCGCCGGGACTGACCAGCCGTGAGCGGCGAGCGGCTGCTCCCTGGCTGCCGCTGACCATCCTGTTCTTTCTGCTGGGCGTCGGCGTGGCCTACATCACGCTGCCCTACGCCGTGCAGTTCCTGGCCGGCTTCGCCATCCCGGAAGCGTTGATCTACGGGCCCAGTGCCGAGCACTACTTCGGCTTCGTTTTCTCCATCTTCATGATCTTCGGCGTGGCCATGCAGTTCCCCACCGTGCTGGTGCTCCTGGCCAAGCTCGGCATCCTCGATGTGGAGCGACTGCGGCGCAGCCGCCGCTACGCCTTGCTGGGGATGGTCATCTTCGCGGTGGTCATCACGCCCGGTGGCGATCCCATCAGTCCGGCCATCATGAGCGGCGTGATGTACACCCTCTACGAGACCACCATCGTGCTGCTGGGGCGGACCGGCGCACCGCGAACGGAGCACCTCGAGCCATGACCGAACACGACGGTCGCGAAGAAGATCGACCGGGCAGGGACGGGGCGGAGCCGCCCGCTTCCATGGACCGCCCACACGTGGCCATCATCACCGGCCTGTCGGGTGCAGGCAAGACGGCCACCAGCAAGCTCTTCGAGGATCTGGGCTACCGCGTCGTCGATAACCTGCCGTCCGAGTTGCTGCGCGAGCTGGCAGAGTTGGTGGCAGGCGACCCAGCTCGGTTCCAGCGCGTGGCACTGGTCTTGGACGTTCGCAGTGGCGACGCGTCACTCGCCTTCGCGGCGGTGACCGACGCCCTGGAAGGCCGCGGCATCGAGCCGCAGGTCTTCTTCCTGGAGGCGAGGGACGAGGTGCTCATCCGTCGCTTCAGCGAGACCCGACATCGCCACCCGCTGGCCCAGCTGCGGGGCAGCGTGGCCGGCTCGATCGCGACGGAGCGGCAGATGCTCGAGGCGGTCCGAGAGCAGGCCGACGTGATCATCGACACCTCCGAGCTCTCCGGCCGGCAGTTGCGGGAGCGCATACAGCGCGCGCTGAACCTTCACGCGGACGCCGATTCACTGGCACTGCAGATCATCAGCTTCGGCTTCAAGTACGGCGTGCCGCTCGAAGCGGACACCGTGTTCGACGTCCGCTTCATGGAGAATCCGCACTACATCGAGGCCCTGCGGCCCCATTCCGGCCTGACGCCGCCTACCCGAGAGTTCGTCTTGAGCCAACCCGTCACGCAGCGGTTCCTTGCTTTCGTGCGGGAGTTCTTCGCCTTCACCATCCCGGCCTACCAGTCGGAGGGCAAGACCCGCCTCACGCTGGCCATCGGTTGCACCGGCGGCTACCACCGCTCGGTGTCCATCTCGGAGCGGATCGCGCAGGACTGGCGCGAAGCCGGCTATGGCTCCGTCGACGTGTGGCATCGGGAGCTCGACCGCGGGTGAATCGCAACGGAACGAGCCTGCGCCGGTGGCTTCGTCCCGGCATCGGTCTGAAACGCTGGCTGGCCGTGGTCTTCGTGGGCGAGCTGCTCCTGGCCCTGGCGGGGGCTCTGGTGATCAGGCTGGCCTTCCGGGAAGTGCCCGCGGACAGCAGCGCGGGCCAGCTCTTCGACCTGATCAGCCTGCAGTTCCTGGCGCAGCCCGCACGGCCGCTGGTCGTGCTTCTGCTGGGGCTCGCCATCTTCCTGTACGGCTCGTGGCGATTGGTCCGGGCCCTGCTCGAACCGTTCCCGAATCGATCGGAGCCACTTGTCGAGCTTATCTATCAGAAGCGCTCCCTGGCGCGCGGGCCGAGGATCGCCGCCATCGGCGGGGGAACCGGTCTCTCGGCACTACTGCGCGGTCTCAAGGAGTCGAGCAGCAATATCACGGCCGTGGTCACCGTCGCTGACGATGGAGGCTCGTCCGGGATGCTGCGCACGGAGCTGGGGCTGCCGCCGGTGGGCGACCTGCGCAACTGCATCGCCGCACTGGCGGACGCCGAGCCCGCCATGGCCCGCTTGCTCCAGTATCGTTTCCCCCAGGACCCGGCTGACCCGTCGAGCAACGGCGTGAGCGGGCACGCCTTTGGCAACCTCCTCATCGCTGCTTTGAGCGACATCGAGGACGACTTCGAGGAGGGCGTCCGCCAATCGAATCGAGTGCTCGCCGTGCGTGGCAAGGTGCTGCCCGTGGCGGGCGAGGCACTCACGCTGCACGCGGAGCTGGCGAACGGGCGCAGGGTGGAGGGCCAGTCGCTCATCGGCGGCTCGCGTGGCATCCGCAGGGTCTGGATCTCACCCCCTGATGTGTCCGCCAGCGGGGAAGCGGTCGACTCCATCGCCTCGGCGGAGCTGATCGTGCTTGGTCCCGGCAGCCTGTACACGAGCTTGCTGCCCAGCCTCCTTGTCCCGGGCATCCGGGTCGCGCTGGAGGGGGCGACCGGTCTGCGCGTGTACGTCGCCAACGTCGCCACCCAGCTGGGCGAGACGGAGGGATACACGCTCAGCGAGCACTTGGCTGCGCTGCATGCGCACGGCGTCGGGGACATCATCGATGTGGTCGTGGCCAACGGCGATCGTCACGCGCGGGTGCCCGCGGGCTATCCCAGCGCACCGGTGACCATCGACCTGCCTGCCGGCCAGTCGCGGCCACGGCTCGTCATCGCGGATGTAGTGGACGCTCAGAACGCGCACCATCACGACCCCGCAAAGCTCGCGGCGCTCCTGATGCGCCTTCACGAGGAGGGCGCGGCGTCGCGGGTGACCCCGGTGGCCGTGCGCAGCGCTTGAGTCTCTGCCGTGGAGCGTGAACGAGACCTCGTTGCGGCACTGCGGGCGGAACTGGCCGCGGTCGAACCGGCGCGAGCGTGCTGTCGCCGCTCGGAACGGGCCGCACTGGGCGGCGCCGCCACCGGTCGCGCCCGATCCGCAGCTGTGGCGCGTCTTGCCGTCCGGCTGGAGGAGCGAACGCGTTCGGGCGGCGAGCGCGTCGACTTCGCTTGGGACTCGGCTGCGTCGCACTGTCGGCTGGCCTGGCTTCGCGGGCGATTCCTGGTGAGCGGATCCCTGAGCCTCTCGCCGGGCCAGACTCACCTGGAGTTGGTCGTCGCTGCGGAGGAGGGGGCGCTGCTCGCCGAGCGTCTCGGGACCATGGGCATGCCCGCAGCCTGGCGCTTGCGGCGTGGCAGGGGAGTAATCACCTGGAAGAGCCGCGAGGCGGTCATCACGTTCCTCCGACGGGCGGGTGCCAGTGCCACTGTCCTGGAACTCGAGTCGCGCGTGGTCATGCAGTCGCTGCATGGGCAGCTCAACCGGGTCATCAACGCCGAGAGCGCCAATCTGCGCCGCTCCGTAGCCGCGTCGAGCCGACAGCTGGCGGCCATCGAATCGCTCCAGGCGAGTGAGGAATGGCACGCGCTGTCTCCGCTTGATCGGCACGTCGCGCGAGCTCGCTGCGAGGCCCCCGAGCAAAGCCTTCGAGAACTGGCCGAACACCTGGATCTCACCCGCGCGCGCGTCCAACGCTCGTTCCATCGACTCGAGGCGCGCGCCGCGGGACTCCGCACCTCCGCCGGCATGGGATGATGCCGCGCGTGCGGGATGTGCTGATCGTTGCCAACTGGAAGATGAACACCACGCCGCAGGATGCCGGGCTTCTGGCGTCCAGCATCGCGGCCGCCACGGTGGAGCCACTCGTCCGGCGCGTCATCTGCCCACCATCCGTGTCGCTCTTCGCCGTCGCTGAGGCGCTGACCGGCACGTACGTCGACGTCGGTGCGCAGAACGTCCATGCCGACGTGTCGGGTGCGTACACGGGTGAGATAAGCGCGTCCATGCTGAGCGGCATCGCGAGCTGGTGTCTGGTCGGCCACTCCGAACGCCGTCGCGATCAGGCTGAGACGGACGAGCTCATCGGCCGCAAGCTGCTGCGCTGCCGAGAGGCGGGCCTGAGGCCGATCCTGTGCGTCGGCGAGCGGCTGGAGGAACGTGAGTCTGGTCGCGCGGAGGAGACCGTCCGGCGGCAGCTGGAAGGAGCGCTGACGGTAGCGGCGACCGGCGAGGGCGGCCCCGATGGGAGCCTGGTCGTGGCCTATGAGCCGGTGTGGGCCATCGGC
Source organism: Chloroflexota bacterium (assembly GCA_030858685.1). Classification (GTDB taxonomy): domain Bacteria; phylum Chloroflexota; class Limnocylindria; order Limnocylindrales; family CSP1-4; genus Palsa-1032. The sequence continues at coordinate 5,513 of JALZLU010000403.1, forward strand.
ACCGGCCGTACCGCGCGAGGAGCCGACGCGGCCGGCATGGCCGACGCCATCCGTCGGTCATGTGCGGACCTGGGCGTGATCGATCCCGAAGGCTTGTTGGTCCTCTACGGCGGCAGCGTGACCAGCTCCAGTGTCGGTGAGTTCCTGGCCGAGCCGAGCATCGACGGCGCCCTGGTGGGTGGTGCCAGCCTGAAGGTGGACGAGATGGCCGGGATCGTGGCGCGTGCCGCACTCACGGCCAGGGCCCGCGCCGAAGCCCAGGGGGGCTGAGGCAGGTGGACCAGGCGTCGGAACCGGCGTCGCGGCCTCGTCCCCTCGTACTGGTGGTGTTCGACGGTTTCGGCATCGGAGCGTTCCCCGACCGGGACGCCATCGCGGCCGCGCGAATGCCAGTCTGGAAGTCCCTTCTCGATCGCTGGCCGCACTCTCGCCTGGCTGCCTCGGCAGAGGCCGTGGGGCTTCCGCCGGGCCAGATGGGCAACAGCGAGGTCGGTCACCTGAACCTGGGGGCCGGGCGTCCCGTGCTCCAGGACCTGCCGCGCATCGACGCGGCCATCGCCGACGGCTCCTTCTTCGCGCGGCCCGCCCTCCTGCAGGCCTGTCGACGCGCGCGCGAGGGCTGCGGCGTGCTGCACCTCGTGAGCCTCATCGGGCCTGGCGGGGTGCATGCCAATGACCGCCATCTCATCGCACTGGCAGGACTCGCCGCTCGCCAGGAAGTCCTGGACGTCGCGGTCCATGCGCTCCTCGACGGTCGGGACACCCCGCCCCGCTCAGCTCTGCCATTCATGCGCGATCTGGAGTCACGGCTGGCCGCGGCGCATCCGGGCGCCCGGCTCTCGAGCGTCGGCGGCCGCTACTTCGCCATGGATCGCGATGGCCGCTGGGATCGCACGGAGAAGGGCTACGACGCGATCGTCCACGGCGAGGGTCTTCACGCAGAGAGCGCCGTGGCCGCCATCGAAGCGGCCTACGCGAGAGGCGAGAACGACGAGTTCGTGACGCCCACCGTCATCGACGGCGAGGAGGGCTGGATGGTGGGCGTCGAGCCGATCATCTTCTGCAACTTCCGGGCGGACCGGGCTCGCCAGCTGGCCCGCGCCCTCGCCCTCTCCGACTTCGACGCCTTCGACCGGACGTCCCCCTCCGGGCGGCGGCCGCCCTCGGACACGCTGGTCGTGACGATGACCGAGTACGAGTCAGGACTGCCGGTCGAGGTCGCTTTCCCGCCGGAGACCGTGCCATCGCTCGCGGCCGCCTTCTCGGGACTCGGCTGGCGCCAGTTCCACGTCGCTGAGACCGAGAAATACGCTCACGTGACGTACTTCCTGAACGGTGGCGTGGAAGCTGCCTGGCCGGGTGAGGAGCGGGTCCTGGTGGCCAGTCCCCGTGTCGCGACCTACGACCTGCAGCCCGAGATGAGCGCGCAGGGGGTCACTGACGCACTGTTGGGAGCCATCCGCCGCGGCGAGCATGACTTCCTGGTGGCCAACTACGCCAACGCCGACATGGTCGGCCACAGCGGGGTCTGGGAGGCGACGGTAGCGGCCGTGGAGGCACTCGACGGTTGTCTCGGGCAGATCATCTCGGCGCTGGCGGAAGTGGATGATGCGGCCGTGGCGGAGGACGCCGCGGCCGAGAGCCTGCTCTGCGTCACGGCCGATCACGGCAATGCCGATGAGATGCGAGACGCCCAGGGCCAGCCGGTGACGGCTCACTCCCTGAATCCCGTGCCACTCCTGCTGGCGGGCACGGCCGTGGAGGGGCGGCGGCTGGA
>JALZLU010000476.1 GCA_030858685.1 Chloroflexota bacterium
GTAGAAGTCGCCGTCCCCGCGCGGACCAAGCGATGCAAGGAAGGAGTGGCCCCGGAGGGTGATGCGCACCGGGACGCGGGCGCGGCTGCCGAAGACTGACGCGAGGGGCGCCGGCACATGCACGTAAGCCGCCTTGGACCCTGGTTTCACCGGCAAGAGCTCAGTCTCGAAGTCGATGGCCGGCTCAGCACCGTCACGCTGGGTCATGGCGCGCTGGGTGCCGGGCGGGCCAGGTGGGCGAAGAACTCCGCGCGGGTCTTGTCGTTGGCACGGAAGATGCCCAGGACGGCGCTGGTGGTCATGATCGTGCCCGGCTTGCGCACGCCGCGCATCACGGCGCACAGATGCGATGCTTCCAGCACCACGCCGACACCCTTGGGCGCCAGCCGCTCCATCAGGAAGTCGGCGACCTGCTGGGTAAGCCGCTCCTGGACCTGCAGCCGTCGCGCGTACATCTCCACGATGCGCGGGATCTTCGAGAGGCCGATGACCCGCCCCTCCGGGATGTAGGCCACCGAGGCGGTCCCGAAGAAGGGCAGCAGGTGGTGCTCGCAGAGCGAATGGAAGGGAATCTCCCGAACGACCACCATCTCGCTGTAGTCGATATCGAAGATTGCCGCGTTGAGCAGCCGCTCCGGGTCCACCTTGTAACCCGCCGTGAGCTCGGCGTACATGCGATGGACGCGGTCGGGCGTGCCGCGCAGGCCCTCTCGATCCGGATCCTCGCCGATCTCTCTCAGGATCAGCTGCACGGCGACCTCGACGGGCCCCTGGACCAGGGCATCGGCATCGCCCTCGATCTCATCCACCAGCGAACGGATGTCGGGCGGCAGCTGCGTCACGGGCGCAGTGCCGTCTAGGGTCGGGGCTGCGCGGCCGGATCCTCATCATCCGAGGAGCCGAACTTGCGGTCGGCTGCCCCGCGCGCCTCGCGGACACCATGACCCAGCGCTGCGCCGATGCGCGGCAGGATCTGCGGACCGCGGAGGATCAGGAGCGCAAGAAGGATGAGGATCAGGACGACGGCGATGTCGGACACCCGCGCATCGTAGCCCAGCCGCCTAGACTGCCGGCCATGGATCGCATGGACCGACCGACTCCTGGCGCCGAAGCCTCGGTCAGCCTCCAGGAGCGCTACGCCGCCCACACCATCTGCTTTGGCTGCGGCCCGGCCAACGAACAGGGGCTACACGTACGCTCCTTCGCCGACGGCGACGAGTGCGTCTGCGACTGGACGCCGGCTCCGCATCACGAAGCGTTCCCCGGGATGCTCAACGGCGGCATCATCGGGACGCTCATGGACTGCCACTCCAACTGGACCGCGGCACACCACCTGATGCAGCAGGCCGGTGCGGAGCACCCACCCACCACGGTGACGGCCGACTTCCATGTCCGCCTGCTGAAGCCGACCCCCTCGGGCGGTCCTGTGCACCTGCGCGCCCGCGTAACCGAGTCGACCGACGACCGCGCCACCATCGAGACCACGTTGAGCTCTGGCGCTGTCGTGACCGCCACCTGCCGCGGCACGTTCGTGGCGGTCAGGCCGGGTCACCCCGCGTATCACCGCTGGTAGCGGTCCGGAGCAACTCCAGCAGCGAAGCCGCGACCTCCTTCGGCCTGTAGCGCATCAGGTTGTGGCCGGCACCGGCGAAGCGGGTCACCTCGCCCGCCGGCAGCCCGCGGGCGGCGCGCATGGCCAGCACGTCCTCCAATGCCAGACGCCGCTCACGAGCGCTCTCGTCGTCCGCGCTCGTCTCCGCTACCAACACCGTCAACGGCACGCCCACGCCGGCGAGCACCTCGGCCGGGTCGTAGCTCCACATCGCCTGCACGGAACCCCGGATGGCGGTCGGGCGACTGACTAGGCCGACGTGGCCGAGATGCTTCTGATCGACCTGCGCGCGGGCCGCCCGTTCCTGATCGGGGTCCCAGGACGGCGGGTGGAACTCCCGCCTGTCGGCCAGGAACGCCTCCATGGAGCGGAACACCTCCGGCGGTTCGGCGATGGCCGCGAGATACTCATCCGCAGACGATCGGGTGGCTTCCGCCATCTCCTCCCAGCCGCCGTCCACCAGCGCGACGCCGACCACCGACCTGGGCGCCTGAGCGGCCATGGTGGCGGCGATCATGGCTCCGAAGCCGTGTCCAGCCACGACCACCGGCGCGCCTGCCACGGCCTCGCCCCAGCCGCTGCCGGAGAGGACCGTCAGCATGTCCGTGGC
>JALZLU010000437.1 GCA_030858685.1 Chloroflexota bacterium
GGTGCGTTGGGTGCGGCGGGCGGCGGGCCCACCGTCGCGGGCCGGCCGGACAGGGCGCCGCCAGGCATCGTCGGAGCGGCCGGTGGGGCGCCGCGCAGCGCGCTCGAACTCCCAGACGTGCCCATCCCAGGAGGCATCACCGGAGCGGCCGGAGGGGCCCCTCGAAGGGCGCTGCTCCCTGGGTTTGCCATGACCGGAGCGGCTGGCGGGGCGCCGAGGCCACCTGCCCCGGCCGCCGGCACACCTCCCGGCATCGTGGGCGCGGCGGGGGGCGGGCCCACCGGGCTCGTACCGACCTGCGACAACTGTTGCTGTGGAGCACCCGGTGCTGGTCCTCTCGGCGCCACGGGTGGCGGTCCCATCGCTCCCATACCTGGGACCATGGTGGCCATCATGGTCTGGCCGTTAGGACCTCCCGGAGCTGCCGGTGGCGCCCCCCGGCCTGGAGCGCCTGGAGCGCCTGGAGCGCCCCCCACACCGCCCGGCGGGGCGCCCGGAGCTGCCGGGCGAGGCATCGCGCTCTGCAAGGCCCGCTCCATTTCCTCTTGGGTGGGCTTGCGCGCGTCGACAGGGCCTTGGTACCTGGGCGCGTCCTGGATCGGGGAGCCCATCATCACATCGGAGAGCCGCTGCATGATCGCACTGGACTGGGCGCTCTTCTCCTCGACCATCCTCGCCATGTCGTCCTCGTCCTCGTCACCCATCCAGCCCGGTCCGAATTCGTTCTCGTTGATGCTGGCGGTCTCGGACTTGAAGGACTCGAAGACGGGAATGATGTCGCGTTGGGCCTGGCCGATCGCGTCGGCAACCCGGTCCAGCTGGCGTTCGTTCACCCGCGAGGCCTCGGCCCACTGCTGCAGGGACCGGAGGCCCTCGTCGATGTATTCGAGGAAGGGCGTGGCCGCGTCGGAGCGCCACACCTCGACCAGCCCGTTCTTGTAACCGAGCAGGTTGTCATACGCGGTCTCGTAGTTGAGCGCCGCATTTGCCCACATCTGGCTGATGGCTCGAGCCGAATCATCGCTGAGCTGGCTGAGCATGGCCGCGTGCGTTTCCACTGTCTTTCCTCGCCAGTCCGCAGCTCCCGCCGTATTTGGCATGGTCGCCCCGTAACCGGGCGCCAGATCCAGCAGGTTGCCAAAGTCGCCCGGGTCTACGGACATGACAAGACTCCTGGAAGGGGATCAGCGAAACCGGAAAGCGTCACATGCGAGCTAGCGGTCAGTCGTTGGGCGGCGTCCAGCTCCCATCATCGCCGCGATTCCAGCCCTGGTCCTCCAGGTCGTCTGCGTACTTCTGGGGCAGGTCTTCGAGGTCCTGCTGCAAGTCGCGTCGCTCCAGGTCGTCAGCTGTAGACGACGGAACCGTGTAGCTGTCCCGGGATCCCAGCGGGATGTTCTGCGCCCCATTGGGATCCCGCTGCGGAAGGTCGTCCAATTCATTGGCTTTGGGCATCCTCGACGGAGCGTCCTGACCCGTTGGCCTCGGCGCGTTGTCGTCGACCGGCGCGTTCTTGAAGCCCCGGCCGCCGGCGACGTCGAAGGCCCGCTCGACATCGCTCATCGTCGCCGCGGAGGTCGCATCGCCGTTGATGTAATTGAGGGCGATGGAATAGGCACCTTGGCCGAGCGCGAGTACGCCCGCGCTGGCATCGGCTTGGAACTTGGCAAGCCGTTCCATGCCCTGGCCGGCCTCGCCGAGGAAATACGCGGCCTCGATGAACGATCCACCGATCTTTCCGGTCTCCCGGGCAAGCGGCATCACGCCATCGTTGAAGTTCATCATCAGGTCCATGGCCTCAGCGCACGACTGGCTGCTGAACTGCTTCACGCCGTCGGGCGAGACTTCGATCCCGCCCGGGGCGCCCCCGCCGCCCATTCCCATGCTGAGGAAGTTCTTGCCATCACTCGTCGTCGGGGCGTTGTTCAGCCACCGGTTGTTGGGATCGGTGTAGTCCTCGTTGGCCATCTCTTCACCTTCCGCTCGCACTTCGTTGGCGGTGGCGCCAGCCGGTCCAGTGCGCGCCCCACGTGCCAGGTTCCTCTGCTGGATAGACGGCTCCCGCCGGTCCACGGTTCCTGTCCCTGCCGCCAATCCAAGTCAGTAATGCGGGCGACGTCAATGTTTGGGCGGTAACCAGGCCAGCTGGACCAACCGGGTGCCTTCCTTGCGAGTGACCAACCAGCCCCGGCCGGGGGGCAGCGGTTGCGGTTTGACCGATCCGATCAGCGCGCCCTCGTCCTTGCTCCCGGACATCACCATGCCGGGAGTGGCCAACTCGCGCAGCCGCATCAGAATCGGCTCGTACATCGCCCGCCCGGCGCCACCGGAGCGGCGTACGACGATGAGATGCAGACCGACATCGCGAGCCTGCGGCAGGAAGTCCAGGAGCCCGGCCAGCGGATTGTTGCTGCCCGAGGAGACCAGGTCGTAGTCGTCGACGAGGACATAGACCTCCGGGCCACCCCACCAGCTGCGGTTGCGTAGTTGCTCGGGGGTCACGTCCGGCCCGGGAAGTCGCTTGGTCAGCACCGCGGTGATGTCGTTGGTGATCGCCTGGGTCTTGGCCGCTGATGTGCCGTAGCCGATCAGCATCTCAGAATCTATCGCGCCGAGCAGGCTGCGCCGATGGTCGATCAGCACGATGCGCGCCTGCGCAGCGTCGTACTGCTCGATCAGCCGGGTGGCGAAGGAGCGCAGGAAGGCGCTCTTGCCGCATTCGGCATCCCCGTAGACGATGAAGTGAGAGTCCGTCGACAGGTCCACATAGACCGGTTGCAGGTCGTTCTCGGCAAGGCCGATAGCCACCCCGCGGGCGGCGTCCGCCGGCAGCCGTTCGTGCTCGACGACATCGGGCAGCAGCCGTACGGCCGGTGCCGTTGGCCCCTGCCAGCTCTTACGGAGCTCCTGTACCAGGGCCGCGACACCGTCGCTGAGATCCTCGGTCTCCTGGATCCCGTCGATGCGGGGCAGGCCGAGCAGCATGTGCATCTTCTCAGGAGTGATGCCCCGGCCGGGCGTCTCGGTCGGGACGTTCATCGCCGTACGGCGGTCCAGGGCAGAGTCGCTCGGATCGCCGAGGCGCAGCTCGATCCGGGTGCCGAACAGGTCCCGGATGGCCGGTCGAAAATCCATCCAACGGGTGCCAGTGGCTACCACGTGTACGCCGTAGGAAAGGCCGCGGGTGGCCAGGTCAGCAACGACAGAATCCATCCCGTCGAAGTCGTTGCGCAGCGTCAGCCAGCCGTCGATGACCAGGAAGACATCGCCGAACGGATCGTCGGTGACCTGCCCGGCCCGAATCCGGCGGCGGTAGGCGGCCATCCCTTCCAGGCCAAGCTCGGCGAAGCGCCGCTCCCGTACAGCTAGCAGGTTGGTCATCTCCGCGATGGTCCGGCGCATCTGGTCAATATCTGACCGTCCGTAGACCCCGCCGACGTGCGGCAGATCCCGCAGGGCGGCCAGGGTGCCGCCACCGAAGTCGAGGCAGTAGAACTGCACCTCACGCGGGCTGTTGGTCAGGGCGAGGCTGGTGATCAGGGTCCGTACGGCGTTGCTCTTGCCGCTCTGCGTTCCGCCGACGACCACCACGTGCCCACCAGCGCCGGAAAGGTCGAGGGTCATCGTTTCGCGGCGCTGCTCGAGCGGACGGTCGATCAGGCCGATCTGGGCCTTGACCGCGCCGCGCAGGGCTGGGCTGGCCACTGTGAGGCCGCGATCGTCGTCCTCGACGAGGGTTGGCAGTAGCTGGTCCAGCGTTGGCGGCTCCTTCAGGGGCGGAAGCCAGACCTGGTGCGCCGGAACACCTTTGCCTTCCAAACGCTCGACCAGGAGATCGAGCAGACCGTCGCCCATGCCCTCGTCGGGGTCCTGCACGGCGGCGTCCTCTGTCGGCTCCGCCTCGATCGGCGGCGCGAGATACAGCGTGTCGTAGGCAAGGACGGCCGCCCGGTCATTGACCGACTGGTCGACCCGCCGGCCGCCTTCGCGTCGATACACCCCCGAGACGTACGCCGCCCGGAACCGAACCAGCGGGTCGGTGCCGAACTTCACGAACCCGTGGCCCGGAGCGCGGGGCAGTTCAAAGGCATCCGGGGAGCCGAGAACCACCCGGCTCTCCATCGCCGAGTTGGTCCGCAGGCCGATGCGATAGGACAGATGGGTGTCCAGGCCGCGGAGCCGGCCCTCCTCCAGACGCTGGGAGGCCAGCAGGAGATGGACCCCGAGCGAGCGGCCGACCCGGCCGATCTGGACGAACATGTCGATGAAATCCGGCTTGGCAGAGAGCAATTCGCTGAACTCGTCGCAGATGACCAGCAGGCTCGGCATCGGGCTGAGCGGGACCCCCGAGGTGCGAGCTTTCTCGTAGTCGCGCAGCGAGGCGTAGTTGCCGGCCTGCCGCAACAACTCCTGACGCCGCAACAGCTCGCCGTTGATCGCGTCGGCCATCCGGTCGACGAGTGGCAGCTCGTCGGAGAGGTTGGTGATGACGGCGCTGGTGTGCGGTAGCCGGTCCAGCTTGGTGAAGGTGGCACCGCCCTTGAAGTCGACCAGGACGAAGTTCAACGTCTCCGAGTCGTGAGTTGCCGCGAGTGCCAGCACCAGGGTGCGGAGGAGTTCGGACTTGCCGGCACCGGTGGCACCGATGAGCAGGCCGTGCGGACCCATGCCGTCCTGCGCCGATTCCTTGAGATCCAGGTCGATCGGCTGCCCGTCGGGATTGATCCCGATCGGAACGCGGAGTCGATCCCGGTTGGCTCGCGGGATCCAGAACTGAGCAGTGTCAAAGGAATAGGGGTCATCGATGTTGAGCAGGTCGGCGAGGTCCAGAGCCGAGTTCATCGCTTGTTCGCCCTTGCCACCGATGGACAGCCGGAGCGGGGACAGCTGGCGAGCCAGCGCCTCCACCTCCACGGTGCTGAGCTCGTCGGCATGACCGATCTCGGCCTCGCCGTCCGCGGTGCGACTGCGCAAGCCGCCGGTCTTGTCCACGTCGAGGACCAGCGTGGCCCGGTCGAGCAGCCGCGCCGGCTGGGTGCTCAGATCCAGGACGGTCACGCCTTCGACTCCGGTGCCGCCGGTCATCAGGTGGCTGGATCCGGCGATGTCCCCGCCGTCGAGGACGACCACCAGATGAGCACCGGGGACCTGAGCCGCCGGTGCTGACGGGTTGAACCGCGGGCGCGTGGACAGCAAATCGTCGAGCATGGCCTCCAGGGCCGGCATGCTGGTCGTCACCAGCCGCAGGTTGCCCAGCGCGTCGGTCCGTTCCGGATGCAACGCGTGCGGGACCCATTTGGCCCACTCCCACTCCTCGCGCTCCTGGGTCCCGGCGACGATCGCAATCATGATGTCCTCGGGCGAATGATGGACGCACAGTTGGGCGATGGTCGCCCTGCTCAGGGCCCGAGCCCGCTCGAGGTGACCGGTGACGTGCACCCGGCTGAATCCATTGATCGCCATGGCAATCGGCAGATCCGGCACCGTCGAGTAGGTCAGCACGAAGCGCCGTAAAGCGCTGGCGCACAACGGTTCCAACTCGTCCAGGGACTTCGACGGCGGAGCGATGATGGGGGTGGCCAGCGCTTGGGGACCGACGCCGATCCGGACCACACCGAAGTCGGCATGCGAGGTGCGCCGTTCCCAGAGCCGGTGGCTGGCCGCCGTCGTCCAGAGCGCCACCGGATCCGGGTGGCGGTAGAACATCGCCTCGCGCTGCTCGACGGCTGTCCGGCGTACCTTGCGGCGGTGCAGCGACAGGTGGCGCATGTAGTCGCGCCGCTTGGCGATCAGCTCTTTCTTGCTCGGACCGCCGCCGCCCTGCAGCAGGTTGGCCGCCATCATGCCGATCATGGAAAACCCGATCAGGCCGCCCGCCACATAGGCGAACGGGCCAGAGCGCTGACTGGCGAACATCAGGGCCATCCCGGCGGCCCCGGCGACCATGGGCAGCATCATCATCATCCGGCCCCAACCCGCGCCGGTCGGGGCGGGAATCTCCGGCGGCGCATCGAGCACTACTTCACCGGTGGGCAGCTCGGGGGCATCCCGGCGCGGCTGGCGTCGCAAGATGACGGTGGCCACCAGCACCTCCTAGGAATGTGAGCTGCGCCGACCTGCGTCAGCGTGCGGCCCTATCGTATGAGGCATGATCGCCGATCGGGGACACGGCTGGGTGACTTTGCAGGAGAGCGGGAAGACGTGAGCAGGGGCGCGAGCACCGGGCTGGCGAGGGTGACCATTGCAGCCCCGCGACGCCGCGTGGACGTAGCCCTCCCGGAGCACGTACCCACCGCCGAGCTGTTGCCGGGGCTGCTCCGGGCCGCAGGCGACGAGCTCGCCGATCAGGGCCAAGAGCATGGCGGCTGGGTGCTGCGCAAGGCCGACGGGACGCTGATCGATCCAGCGAGGCCGATCGGCACCCAGGAACTCCGCGACGGCGATGTCTTGCACCTCATGCCGCGCCAGGCCGAGTGGCCGGAGATGGACTACGACGACGTCGTCGACGCTATCGCCACCGACGCCCGGCGGCAGAGCCGGTCCTGGGGCTCGGCCAACACCCGCCGCGCCGCCGTGGCGGTCGCCTCCGGGACGCTGCTGCTCGGGCTGGCGATCGTGCTCACCTCAGGCCCCAACTGGACCCTTCCGGGCAGTATCGCCCTTGGGCTGTCCGGCGTCCTGCTGGTCGCCGCGGTGGCGCTGTCCCGGGCGCTCGGTGACGCCGGAGCCGGAGCGGTGATCGGCAGCTTGGCGATGATCTACGGC
>JALZLU010000037.1 GCA_030858685.1 Chloroflexota bacterium
AGAACGGTCGGCTGACCTATCGAGGCTTCCCCATCGGTGAGCTCGTGCAGCAAGGCACCTACGCCCGGGTGGCCGGCCTGCTCTGGACCGGTGAGTGGCCCGACGCAGCGCACCTTGCGTGCGCGCCACTCTCGGGGCCGGTGCTGGCCGCCCTGCGCAGCCTGCCCGACGGCAGCAACGCTATGGACGCGCTGCGCAGCGCCATCTCCGCCTACGGCGCCTCTGAGCGGCTGGGCTGGCCGCCGACGCCCGAGCAGGCTCGTGCCCTGACGGCCCTGGCGCCCTCAGCGCTGGCCGCCTTCGCACGGATGCAGCAGGGCCTGGATGTGATCGAACCAGATGCCGAGCTCGAACTCGCGTCAGGCTTCCTCTACCAGCTCAACGGTGAGCTGCCCGACGAGGCTTCGGCACGGGCGCTTGATGCCTACTTCATCGTGGCCGCCGAGCACGGTTTCAACGCCTCCACCTTCACCGCGCGCGTCATCACCTCCACGCAATCCGATCTGGCCAGTGCCGTCTGCGGCGCGATCGGGGCACTCAAGGGGCCGCTGCACGGCGGCGCCCCGTCGGAGGTGGTGAGCCAGCTGCACGAGATCGGCTCGCCCGACCGTGCCGAGGGCTGGATCCGCGATGCGCTCCAGCGCGGCGAGCGACTGATGGGCTTCGGGCACCGCGTCTACCGCGCCTACGATCCGCGAGCCGCCGCGCTGCGCACCGTGGCCGAGGGCATGGCCAGCACGGCCGACTGGCTGAAGCTGGCGGTGGCCGTGGAGGACGTGGCGCTGCGTGTCCTGGCCGAGCGACATCCCGATCGGCCGCTGCAGACCAACGTCGAGTACTACACCGCGGCCGTGCTCCAGGGCGTGGGCCTGCCGCCGGCGCTGTTCCCCGCCACCTTCGCGCTGGCGCGCAACGCCGGTTGGACCGCCCACGCCATCGAGCAGGCTTCCGCCAACCGATTGATCCGTCCCGACGTGCGCTACATCGGCCCGGCTGAGCGCTCCCTGCCCAGCGTCGCCACGACGGCCTGACGGGCTCCTTGTCCAGGTCGGTGCGCATCGCCGGGGTCGTCAATACGCTCAACGAGTCTCACAACATCAGATACGCGCTGGGCACGCTGGGGTGGTGCGACGACCTGGTAGTGGTCGATCAGCACAGCTCCGATGGCACGCCGGACATCGCCCGGGCCATGGGTGCTCGCGTCTTTCAGCACGAACGGACCGGTGGCATCGGCGACGCGGCGCGGGCATTCGCCGTCGAGCAGGCCGACGCGGATTGGGTGCTCATCCTTGATGCCGACGAGATGATCCCGCCGGCGTTGGCCCGTTACTTACGTGAGCAGGTCTCGAAGGGTGATCCCGCGGACGTGTTCCTCCTGCCACGGGCCAACATCATCATGGGCCGGATGATGCGCCACGGAACGAACTGGCCCAGCCGGCGGGCGCGCTTCTTCCGTCCCGGCGCGGTGCAGATCAGCGGACGCATCCACCATGGGCTGAAGCCCCTCCCGGGCGTCCGTGTGCTGCAGACGCCGGCACGGATCGAGTTGGCCATCTGGCACTTCTCCTACGCCGACGTGCAGACGGTCGTGGACAAGGTCAATCGCTACACCACGATCGAGGCGAATCAATCATTGGAACGGGGCGAGCCCGCGCCGCGATCCGCGCGCCGCTTCCTGGCCAGTGGGGCGCGCTGGTTCTGGACCTCCTATGTCCGTGATCGGGGCTACCGTGACGGCACGGCCGGCCTGATCCTGGCCGTCAGCCGAGCCTACTATCGGTTCCTGCGCGCGGCCAAGATGTGGGAGGCATCCCGCCTGCCGGAACGCGAGCGACAGGTGCTGGACGTACGTGAGCGGCTGGTGGCCGAGCACGGAACGGCCCGCGAGACCGAGCGCCTTGCCGCCGGGCACGACCGACCGGAACGTCCCTGAGCGGGGGCCGACTCGGCCTTTGAGGGCTCGGGACTCCGAGCCGCCGCGCGCTGCCTACGGGGAGGGCTCGGGGATCGGCGGAGCAAGGCCAGCACCGTTGGGCCCGGTCACGACGACCTCCGCGGACACTTCTCCGTCGGCGCCGGAGATACGGAATAGGTGGGTGATGGTCACGTCACCTTGAGACAGATGCGCTGAGACCGGACAGTACTGCGTCGCGGAGAGCTGAATGGCGCGGCGCACCGCGTCCGGCTGGACCGAGCCGCCCTCGAAGCGGTGCTCGACCGCGATCGTCGCGAACGTGCGCGGCGACGCCAGCCGCTGGTCACCGGTGGCCACGACCTCGTACCGCTCGACAGCCTGGCGCTTCTTGCGGCAGATGGCCATGACGTCCATGCCCGCGCAGGCGGCCAGGGCCGTGAGGAGGAGGGTCGTGGGTCGGTAGCCGGCCTCTCCCTCGTCGCCGGTCAGCAGCACCCGTCCGCCGTCCCCGTCGGAGACGGCATCGAATGTCGACGCTGAGCGCCAGCGCACGCTGATCGACTTCTTCACGGACGCGATGGTGACACCTCGCCGACGAGCTCGTCGGCGAGAGCCTGGCCTGCCCGCGTGATAGCTTGGGTCGGTGACACGATCGCGCGACCGACTCCCGGGTCCGATAGGCCCGTCGGCGCCATCCGCCGAGTTGGTCGGGCAAGGTGGTGGCCGCACCCTCTACCGCGATGCCGCGCTTGCCGACGCACGCGGATCGTCGCTGCGGCAGGGCATGAGCGTCCTCGTGGAGCGCGGGACGATCGCCTGGATCCGGCCGCGCGACAGCGAGGAGGGCATCGAGCCACGGGACGGGTCGACCATCGTCGATGCGGCGGGCGCGACCATCGTGCCGGGCATGGTCGACTGTCATAGCCACATCACGGGACCTGGCGGTGCCAACTGGATCGCGCGCTTCTCCGACCCGCCGGAGCGCCTCGTGGCGGTGTCCGAGGAGAACGGCGCGCTGGCGCTCGCCTCCGGGATCCGCTGGCTGCGTGACGTGGGAGCGCCCATCGCGAACGATCCGGTCGATGGACGGCGCCGTGCGCTCAGCCTCGGTGTCCGCGACCGCTGGGCAGGGCGCCGCGACCGGCCCTACGTGCGCGCCGCAGGTACCTGGATCTTCGGTGCGGGGGCCGGGCTGCCCGGCCTGGACCTGGAGGCCGCCAACGCTGACGAGTTGGTGGCGGCGGCCATCGGCCAGCTCGACGACGGCGCTGACCTGGTGAAACTCTATCTCGATGGGCCGGATCCAGCCCGCGCGCCCTGGTCGGTAG
>JALZLU010000043.1 GCA_030858685.1 Chloroflexota bacterium
CGGCAGGCGTGCGACCCGGTCATCGGCAGGGCGCCGTCAGCGGCATGAGCGGATGACCGTTGCATCCGGTCTCTGCCTGTGGTTGCACTCGACTCGGCTGCGCTGGAGCTGTCCTTTGACAGCGCTACTGCCACCTCGGGCCCCTCACCCACCACCGAGAGTCCCAACGCAGGAGTTGCTGCCCTGCCGCTGCCGCTGCCGCTGTGAGCGTGCCGGGCGCCGCGCCCAGCCTGCGCCGAACCACGTGATGCCCGGAACGGCACAGCGACACTCTGGCGCCCTTGGGTCAGCCGCTACTTGATCCAGGCCACCCGGTCCATGCGGCGATGCCACGGCCGACATGGTCGGCTGGGCCGTGGCCAAGCGTGCCGGAGTGGCGCTATGGCAGCGAAGTCGCGATGCTCTTGGCGAAATCGAGGGGTCGATCGGCGAAGCCGAGGTGCCCGCCGGCTACAACACTGACCGTCGTGCCACAGTGTCCGGCCAGCCAGGCTGCCGCCTCCTCGAACAGCGGGCCGGTCCTTTCGGCGACGAGCACCGAGATCGGCACCTGACCGCTGGCCAGCACGGCGGCATCTGGCATCCAGTTGGCGAACGAGCCGAACTCCGCCTCGAACAGGACCTGCGCGTTTTCGAGCATCCGCTCTCGGGTCACGCCGGGGATGGCCTGGTAGCCAGTCTCATCGGCGAACCGGAAGAACGCCTCCGCCCCGCCCGACATCCCGCCGGCCGCCATGCCCGCACCGATCGCTGGCTGCACGGCAGCCATAGCCCCGTCCGGATCGGCGAGCACCGCCATGAGGGCCGGCTCATGGACGAGCACCTGCGCGCACTGCTTCGGATGCCGGGTGGCCAGGGACAGTGCGATGCCGGCGCCCATGCTGTTGCCGAAGACCATCGCCGGGCCCTTGCCCAGAGCAGCGAGCAGTGCCGATGCGTCGTCGGCCTGCTGCTCCACGGTCGTCACCAACCATGCGTCGGGGCGGGTGCTGCGGGAGTTGCTGCGACGGTCATAGGTAACGACCATGTGTCTGGGCGCGAGCGCGTCGCGGAGGGCCGCGTACATGCCGGCGTCACCGCCGCCGCCGGGGATGAGCAGAACTGTCGGTCCGTGTCCGTCGACCTCGGTGTAGAGCTCTATGTCTCCGGCGCGGACCCGCCGGCCGGTTGCTGTCGTGGTAGTCATGTTGTCCCTCTTCCCTTGGTTGGTGTTCCCAGGACAGCGGCTTTAGACGGCTACGTCCAAGACCGGCTGCGCCTGATGCGATCGGCCGCGCTTATCGCTGAAGGGGAGCGCGTGACGCTGAAGGACGTATGTTCAGCGGCGTGGACGTGCGGCAGATGCGCTACTTCGTGGCGCTGGCTGAGGAGCTGCATTTCGGCCGGGCAGCGGAGCGCCTGCACCTGGCGCAACCTGCGCTGAGCCAACAGCTGAAGGCGATGGAGCGCGAGCTGGGGCTGCGCCTGCTCGAGCGGGACAACCGCACCGTCGAGGTGACACCGGCCGGGGCGCAGTTCCTCGCGGAGTCCAGGGCGGTGCTCGAGCGTTTCGAGGAGGCCGTCGCCGCGATGGCGAAGATGCGCGCACGTCAGGACGGCCGGCTGATGCTCGGTGTCTCGGGCGGTCTCGACCCAGCCTTGCTGCCCCTGCTGCTGCAACCGCTGTCGGTGCAGGTCGAACCGGTCAACGTGAGCAACGCCGAAGGACTTGACGCGCTGCGGCGGCAGGCGCTGGACGCCGCGCTGCTGAACCCACCCAGCATCGGCACCGGGCTGTGCGAGGTTCCGGTGGCCCACGAAGTGGTCGGGGTCGCCCTGCCCTCCGGGCATGCGCTGGCACGACGACGCGCTGTCCAGCCGCACGAGTTGTCGGGGAAACCCCTCATCTGGATGCGGCGACGGGCCGAACCTGACCTGTACGACGCGGTTCTCGCCCAGCTCGCGGCGGCCGGATTCGCTCCGGGACCGATCAGCGAGAGCCCGAACATCGACACGTCGCTGAGCCTGGTCTGCGCGGGTCTGGGCATCTCGTTGAAGTTCCAGCGGGAGATCGTCACGAAGCGCCATGTGGGCGTGGTGTGGCGCCCCCTCGTTGGCACGCCCGTTGTGGTCACCTCGTCGTTGGTGTGGCGTCGGGGCCGCCCCAGGGTCGCCCTGGCGGAAGTGATCGCCGCCGCCCGCTCCCTCGGGGCAGTCGCAGTCCCGCGATGAAGGTCCTGTTCACTGCCCAGCCGGACGACGGACACCTGCTGCCGCTCATGCCGCTGGCCGACGCCTTCCGTGCCCAGGGTCATACGGTGCTCTTCGCCACCGGTCCGGAAGGACACCGTCTGGTCGAAGGCAGTGGCCATCACGTCCGTTCGGCGGGCCTGTCGCGTGCACAGCGGCTCAACCTGGCAGCACACCTCCGGCCACGCGGCTTGCAACCTCGCGACCTCGCCACCTTCGCGCTCGGCACCCTGTTCCCCCGGCTCTGCGCACCGCAGATGACCGCCGACCTGCTGTCGTTGTCGCAGGAGTACCCAGCTGATCTGCTGATCCACGAGTCTGCCGAGTTCGCCGCGCCCCTGGTCAGTGCCTTGACCGGCGTGCCAGCCGTTCACCACTCGTACGGCGTGCTGCGGCCAGAGCCGCTGCAAACGCTGGCAACCGAGGCGATGACCTCGGTGTGGGACTCCTTTGGTCTGCCGATGCCCCCTCACGCCGGCATGTTCAGCCACGGCTATCTCGACGTCTGCCCCCCGAGCTTGCAAGCCGCCCACATCGA
>JALZLU010000064.1 GCA_030858685.1 Chloroflexota bacterium
GACAGCGTGATCGCGGCCAGTGTCCGCGCCACGTCCGGCTGTAGATCGTGCGTGATGGCATACGAGAGGTAGTAGACCGAGCCCACGCCGCGGATCCCGAACCAGCCGATGAAGGCCAGGTGGGTGCGTGAGACCGAGGCGCCCGCCACGCCGGCCAGCACGGCCAGTGGTCGGATCACCAGGAAGAGCAACGGGGCGAACCAGGCCACCGCCAACGGTACCCCGACGACCGTCAGTGCAGCGCCCACCAGCACGACCACGGCCACCTCGCCGATCCGTTCCAGCTGCTCGTTGAAGGTCAGCAGCGCTCGCGCCATGAAGGCCGGGGCCGTCTCCGGATGCGTGGCCACCTCTTGCTGCGAGCCGCTGCCCCTGCCCTCTCCCGCCTCGACCTCGTCGGCGACATCCTCCCTGGTCCGCGTGCGCTCGATGCGCCGCAGCGCGAGCCCTGCGGCGAAGACCGCCAGGAAGCCGTAGCCGCCGATCATCAGCGCCGCGCCGTACGAGATACCGATGAGGCCCAGAGCGAGGAACTCGTCAAGCCCGACGGCCTCGCGATGCGTGCTTCGAAGATGCAGCACCAACCGTGCCACGAGAGTCCCCAGCAAGGCGCCCACTGCCAGGCCCACCGCGACGGCCCACACCAGATCGACCGCCACCCATCGGAGCCCGTTCTCACCCAGGTCGTGCAGCCCCAGGAGGCCCAGGCCCAGCATCACGAACGGAAAGGCCGTCCCGTCGTTGAGCCCCGCCTCGCCCGTCAGCGCGAAGCGAAGCTCGTCGCGATCGCCAGGGTGTTCCACCTGCACGTCGGAGGCAAGCACGGGGTCTGTCGGCGCCAGGATGGCGCCGAGCAGCACCGCGGCCCCCAGTGGCAGACCCAACAGGGTCACCCCAGCGAGCGCGATCAGCCCCACCGTGAGCGCCATCGAGACGAATGCCAGCCGGACCGGGATCCACCAGCCACGATCGGAGAGGGGCAGGCGCAGCTTCAAGCCGGCTGTGAAGAGCGAGAGGATGACGGCGATCTCGCTCACCAACTCCAGCAGCCCCGAGCTGCCGCCCACCGGGTCGATGATGATCATGCCCAGGCCGATCGGCCCGAGGACCGCCCCGGCTGCCAGGTAGATCATCGATGAGGAGAGCGGCAGCCTGGCCAGCACCGAACTCGCCAGCGCCATGGTGATGAGCACGACGCCCGCGGCCAGGAACCAGCGCTCATCGGTCAGCGCTTCCGGCAAGTCCATCCTCCAGCGAGCCAGCCTCTGTGCGGCCGACGCGGTAGACTACCGGCCGGTCGCTGGCGAGTGGCCAAGCGGTAAGGCGCCTGATTCTGGATCAGGAGATCCTAGGTTCGAATCCTAGCTCGCCAGCCAATCCTCCCTCGGCTGTGGCGATGTCGAGCCAGGACCAGGGCGGCTCTCGGAACGCGATGGGCATCCGTTATAGAGTCGCGGCATGCCTCGACGCATCTTCATCTTCGATCCACCCGACCGCTTCGTTTGCGGCACGGTCGGACCCATGGGCGAGCGCACCTTCTTTCTCCAGGCCCTGGAGGGCGATCGGATCGTGTCTGTCGTCCTGGAGAAGATCCAGGTGGCCGCTATCGCGGAGCGCATCGGCGTGATCGTGGCCGATCTGGATCGCCAGGGCGGTTCGTCATCCGCGCCGGCCGTGGGCGACGATGACCGGCCGCTCGACGAGCCTGTGCGCGAGGAGTTCAGGGTAGGCACCATCGCGCTCTCCTGGGACGCGGAAGAGGCCGTGATCATGATCGAGGCCCGCGAGCAGACGGGCGAAGAGGACGAGGACCTGGAAGTCGACGACGAGGATCCCGACGGTCCTGATCTGCTGCGCGTCCACCTGCCCGTGGCTGCGGCCAAAGGCTTCGCGGAGCGCGCCGCCAGGGTAGTGGCCGGCGGCCGGCCGCCCTGCCCCTTCTGCGGCCAGCCGCTGGACCCCCAGGGCCACTTGTGCGCCCGCCGCAACGGCTACCTGAACTGAGCGTTCCCGCAGATGATCCACTCGAGCGGCTGCGCAGCGCTCCGCTGGAGATCGTCGGCCGGCTGACGGAGGCGTCCAACGTGACCCTCTTCTGCGAGCTTCGGACGGTGGACGTGAGCGCCGCCCCCGCTACTGAGGTTGACGCGCCCAAAGCCCCGAACTGCGTCTATAAGCCCATCCGGGGCGAACGTCCGCTGGACGACTTCCCCATCGGGACGCTGGCTTACCGCGAGGTGGCCGCCTACGAGCTCTCGCAGGAGACCGGCTGGCGCATCGTGCCCCCGACCGTGCTGCGCGACGGGCCCCTGGGCGAGGGCATGGTCCAAGCCTGGATAGAGATCGATGACGACGCCGACATCGTGGAGATGATCCTGACCCGCGACCCCAGGCTGCGCCGCATGGCCCTCTTCGATGCCATCGTCAACAACGCTGACCGGAAGGGTGGCCACGTCCTGCCCACCGACGACGGGCACCTGCACGGCTGCGACCATGGCGTCTGCTTCGCCGTCGACCCGAAGCTGCGGACCGTGCTGTGGGGCTGGCGCGGTGAGCCGCTGACGGACGAGGAGGTCGCTTGCCTGAAGACGCTGCGCGGCTCGATCGATGGCGATCTGGGCCGGCGACTGGCTGACCTGCTGAGCGGGCCCGAGGTCGCCGCTACCGCCCGACGCCTTGACCGCCTGCTGTCCGAACGCAAGATGCCACTGCCCGATCCGTACCGGCCGGCCATCCCCTGGCCCCCGTTCTGATCCGCCGGGGCACCGCCGTCTAGCGCGGCTGCCTAGCCCGGCCGGGCGAACGCGAGCCGCATCGCTTCGGCACGTCGGGCGGAGCGTGCCACCAAAGCCCCCCAGGGCGGAATGGCCGCTCGAAGCAGCTCCTCCATGTCCGCGCCATCGAGGGGCTTCGCGAACAGGTAGCCCTGTCCCATGTCGCACCCGTACGACCTGAAGGCCACCAGCTCCTCGGCCCTTTCGATCCCCTCGGCCACGACGACCAGGTCCAGCGCGCCGCCGATCTCCACGATCGCTCGGGCCAGCACGCCGCCATCGGCCGCCTCTGTGGCGCCCTCCACGAACGAGCGGTCCACCTTGAGCACATCGATGGGGAAGCGCTG
>JALZLU010000074.1 GCA_030858685.1 Chloroflexota bacterium
ATGGTCTGCAGGTCGATGGCCTTGTCGAGCGGCTTGCCCTTGGAGTGGACCTTCAGGATCTCGAGCCGGCCCTTCATGTCCGGTCGGTCGAGGATGACCTGGCGGTCGAAACGACCGGGGCGCAGCAGCGCCGGGTCGAGGACGTCGGGTCGGTTGGTCGCGGCGACCACGATCACGTTGGTGTTCGTGTCGAACCCGTCCATCTCGACCAGGATCTGGTTAAGGGTCTGCTCACGCTCGTCGTGGCTTCCTCCGAGGCCGGCGCCGCGCTGGCGGCCGACGGCGTCGATCTCATCCACGAACACGATGCAGGGGCTATTGCGCTTGGCCTGATCGAACAGGTCACGCACTCGGGAAGCACCGACTCCCACGAACATCTCCACGAATTCCGAGCCGGAGATGCTGAAGAAGGGCACGCCCGCCTCACCGGCCACCGCGCGAGCGAGCAAGGTCTTGCCCGTGCCCGGGGGACCCACCAGCAGGACGCCGCGCGGGATGCGCGCACCCAGGGAGTTGAACTTCTCGGGGTACTTGAGGAACTCGACGACTTCCTGGAGCTCTGCCTTGGCCTCGTCCACCCCGGCCACGTCCGCGAAGGTGACGACCTGTTTGTTGCCCAGGAACATCCGCGCGCGGCTCTTGCCGAAGCTCATGGCCTGGTTGTTGGTGCCCTGTGCCTGGCGGAACATGAAGAAGATGAAGAAACCGATGAGCAGGATGGGCAGCAGTGCCGTGAGCAGCAGCCCGATCCACGCGCCGCCCTCGTCGGCGCCTAAGGGCTCGAAGCGGATGCCCTCTGCGGGGCATTGGGCACCCGGCCGCGCGCAGATCTCTGCCAGCTCCTTGTTGAGTTCTGTAAGAGGGCTAGGCAACTGGCTGGTCACGACCAACGGCTGACCGTTGTCGCCGACGTCCGTGGTGGTGATCTGCATCCGCTCAGCGCGAGTGACCACCTTCGTCACTTTGCCCTCCTCGACGAGGGACTCGAAGGATCCCGCTGGTCCGCTGTAGGGGATCGGCGGCGTGCTGTTGCCCTGGAAGAGGAAGGTGTAGAGGAGTGCCGCCGTGCCGACCACCAGGACGAGGGTGACAAGGCCGTTGCGTAGGAACCGACTGTTCAAGGGGAAGAGGCCTCCGGATCCGGCCCGACGCGGCTGCGCCGGGAGGGGTCGCAAGTATAGGACCGCGGCACCCCTACCCCTGGATACGGGACGAAGGTCCTGCCGGATGGCGAGGCCGCATGACTGACGAGAGTAAGAATGGTGGCGGGGGTGGGATTCGAACCCACGACCGACGGCTTATGAGTCCGTTGCTCTGCCGCTGAGCTACCCCGCCACGCAGTCGACGATTCTAGCGCATGGGTTCCGCGCCGCTCGGGCCCCATGACGGGGCGATGGCAGGGCCATGGTCGGTCGATGCCACGGCCGATGACACACTGCCCTGGCGGGACGGCCGCTGCTCGCTAGACTGCGGCCATGAGTCGCTGCCGCGTTGAGTGAGCCGGGCAGCAGGGGTGGCCGGGATCCCATGGTCCCGCCGTCATCGCCGCCGGAAGGGCGGCTCCCTCCCGTCAGCTTCGGCGGCATCCTCGAGATCACGGCGCGGCTCATGCGCCGGCATGCGGGGCGGCTCCTTGGCCTGGCCGTGCTGTTCCTGCTGCCCGCCTGGCTGCTCCATGCAGCGGCCGGTCTTCAGCTCGTGACCGCGGTCCTGGACGCGTTGCCGATGCCGCCCGGGCCCGGTGCGGTGCGCCCGCCGGTGACCTTCACGCCCGAGCAGACCCAGCGCATCCTGGATACCAGCCTCCTGCTGGTAGCCACATCTCTGCTGGTGGCGCTGGCCGGAGCGCTCGCTGGCGCAGCCTTCAGCGATGTGGTGGAGCGCGATTATCGGGCCCAGCGCCCATCCATCCGCCACGCCGGAGCACGTGCCGTCCGACGCCTGCCGGCCATCCTGGCCGCGCTCGTGCTCAGCATGCTGGCCATGGCGGCATTGGTGCTGGGCGGGCTGATGGTGGCGGTCCTGCTGGCGGCCCTGGGCGGCGTGGATCCGGGCGGCGGCGGTCCGGGCGTCTTCCTGGCGTTGGTGGCGCTCGTCGCGTTCGTCGCTGCCGCCATCGTCCTGGGCATCCGCTGGTCACTGGGCATCGTGATCGTGGCGCTCGAGGAGGCCGGTCCAGTGCGGGCGCTGGTGCGTTCCTGGCGGCTGACGGCCGGGGCAGCCTGGCGCACGCTGGGGATCGTCGTGCTGGTGACCATGGTGGTCGCGGTCATCGGCGGGCTGCTGAGCGAGGTCCTTGGTCTGGCCCTTGCAGACCTGATCTTCGGAGCCTCGACCGATAGCTCCGTGGTGGTGCGCGCCTTCATCAGCGCGTTGCTTTCGGTGGCGTTCGCGCCGATCCTGCCGCTGGCCCTGGCCGTGCTCTACTTCGATCAACGAGTGCGCCGCGAAGCGTTCGATCTGAACGAAGGATCGCGGGACCGCTAGCCGAAGAAGAGCTGCAGCCAATCCTCCAGTGGCGAGCGAGCCGCCGGTGGTTTCGACGAGGTGCCCAGCGGCACGATGGGGTCGATCAGCGGCGCACCGGCCTCCAGGGCGAACGCGCGTTCGCCGCGCTCGCCCATGCCGTAGGCGCGCGCCTGGAGGCGAAGGAACGCGTCCGTCTGGAGAAGCGCGATCTCCGCACGGCCCTGCTCCAGACGCACCTGGAGCTCGGCACTGTCTGCTCGCGCCTGCTGGGCACGACGCTCGGCCGCATCGACGTCGGCGAGTGCGCTGCCGAAGACGAGCACCAACCAGACGACGAGCAGGATGGAGCCGCTGAGGGCCAGCGAGCGACGAGACACGCGACCGGCCTGGATCGCTCCGCCGCGGGTGGCCACCAGCAGGGAGCCCTGGCCCCCTTCAGCGCCGCCCGAGGAGCTGCGGGAGGAGCGCTTGGGGACTGGCGCGGCGGGCTCCGAAGGCAGCGCGGTCATCCCGGCAGCGTAGCTGCACGCAGCTGCCATGTCAAACGCGCTGGCTCTCGCCCACGAGCGTGATGGGAGCGTCCTGACGCATCCGGGCAGTGCTAGACTCGGGCACAGAAACGAACGCTTGTTCTATGTGGGAGCCCGACATGCGACTTCATGCGCCGCTCGATACCCGCCAGGCGCTCGACCGACTCCTGGCCGACCCGGCCGTTGCCGGTGCGGTCACGGCACGCCGCACCGTGCCCTCCCGCCCCGCGGACCTGTTGCCCTTTCCCGCCTGGCTGCATCCCAGCCTGCGCGGCGCCCTGGAAGGTCGCGGCTTCAGCGGTCTGTATCGTCACCAGGTCGAGGCCATGGAGGCACTGCGGGCGCAGCGCGATGTAGCGGTCGTGACGCCCACCGCTTCAGGCAAGTCGCTCTGCTATCACCTTCCGGTACTCCAGTCGGTCATCGAGGAGCCGGCCGCGCGGGCGCTGTACCTGTTCCCGACCAAGGCACTCAGCCAAGACCAGCTGGCGGAGCTGCGCGATCTGGCACGCGCGGCGGAACTGTCACTGGAGGCAGCGGTCTACGACGGCGATACGCCGGCGCCCATCCGCAGTTCGATCCGCTCGGCGGGGCAGGTGGTGGTGACCAACCCCGACATGCTGCACGGCGCGATCCTGCCTCATCACACCAAGTGGTTCCAGCTTTTCGAACAGTTGCGCTACATCGTCATCGACGAGGCGCACACCTACCGGGGCGTCTTCGGCAGCCACGTGGCCAACGTACTGCGACGCCTGGCACGCATCTGCGCGCACTACGGCTCCACGCCGCGGGTCGTCTGCTGCTCGGCGACCATCGGCAACCCGCAGCAGCTGGCCGAGGCGCTCACCGGCCGCTCCGTCCAGGTGGTCGATCGCAACGGTGCGCCCTCGGGTGAGAAGCACGTCGTGGTCCTCCGGCCTCCCCTCCTCGATGAGCGCTCCGGCGTCCGTGCCGGCTCGTCAGGCCTGGCACGCCGGGCAGCTCTGAGCTTCCTCCGCGCCGGGCGCCAGACCATCGTCTTCGGACGCTCCCGGGTGGCCGTGGAGCTCTTGCTCACGGGACTCCGCGAAGCACTGCGCGAAGGACGCGGCCCGCTGGATCGCGTCCACGGCTACCGCGGTGGTTACCTGCCATCGGAGCGGCGGCGCATCGAGGCCGGCCTACGCTCGGGCCAGATCCTGGGTGTCGTGAGTACCAACGCACTGGAGCTAGGCATCGACATCGGCCGCCTGGACGTGGCCGTGCTCAGCGGCTATCCCGGCACCATCGCGGGGACATGGCAGCAGATCGGTCGCGCGGGACGGCGTCAGGAGGTGAGTGCCGCCATCCTGGTGGCTGGCGCGGGTCCCGTCGACCAGTACGTGGCCACGCATCCCGAGCACCTCTTCGAGGGCACGCCGGAAGAGGCGCGCATCGATCCCGACAACCTCCACATCCTGCTGGCTCACCTGCGCGCGGCCACCTTCGAGCTGCCCTTCGGCCCGGGCGAGCGCTTCGGACTCGCGCCGGCGGACGACCTGCTCGCCTTCCTGGCCGAGGAGGGCCATGTGCGGCAGGCCGAGGATGGGCGCTGGTACTGGGCCAGCGAGAACTTCCCCGCCTCGGAGATCTCGCTCCGTGCGGCTGCGCCGGAGAACGTGGTCATCATCGACACGGATGGCCAGCGGCCGCGCGTCATCGGCGAGGTCGATCTCTTCTCCGCCCGCACGCTGGTCCACGAGAACGCCATCTATCTGCACGGGTCGCGCCAGTTCCATGTCGATCGGCTGGACTGGGAGGAGCGCAAGGCGTACGTGCGACCCATCGACGTCGAGCACTACACCCAGGCTGAGCTGGCCGTGACGCTGAAGCCGCTGGAGACATTCGATGAGGCGGCCCTGGCCGGTGGGTCACGGGCCCACGGCGAGGTGATGGTCTCCAGCCTGGCCACGATCTACAAGAAGCTGCGCCTGGAGACCAACGAGAACCTGGGCTGGGGCCGTATCCATCTGCCCGAGATCGAGCTGCACACCACGGCCTACTGGTTGACGGTCGATCCCGCTGCGGTCTCTGACTGGAGTCGCGCGGAGCTGGATGTGGCCCTGGTGGGCGCCGGGCGGGCGATGCAGACGGTGGCCAGCATCCTGCTCATGAGCGATCCGCGCGACATGGGCATGGTGGCCCAGATCCGCTCGCCGCACGCCGAGCGACCGGTGGTCTACCTCTACGAAGCGGTGCCCGGTGGCGTGGGCATGGCCGCTCGGCTCTTCGAGCGTCACGGTGCGCTGATCAGCGGTGCCCGGGACCTGGTGGCCGACTGTCGATGCGGAGACGGCTGTCCGGCCTGCACGGGACCACGTGGCGAGACCGGCGGGAACGGCCGCGTCCTTGCCGAGCGCCTGCTGAGCCTTCTCCGGGATGGGGCGCTGGGAGCACGCGCCGCGTGACACGACGCGTGCCACGCTAGCTGACACGTGCCGCCCGAAGTCTCGTTGCTCATGGACGCATCTGCGCTGGCACTACGGGCACGACGTCTGGAGCGCCTCCGCACGCCGCCGGTTGACGGTGGCGGCGGCCATGGTGGAGCGCTCGGCACGCCCACTGTCAGTGGCCACCCTCCGGCGATGCGGCTTGTCGTGGCAGGCGGCCGGTCGCGGCGCGCGGAGGCACTGGCCGACGCCATCCGCGGTCGCGTGACCCGTGGCTCTGGCGGCACCGTCGTGGAGGTGGAACGGAGCGGCTCCCTTCCCCTGTCACGCCTGGCCCTCTCCAGACTGCCCGATCCCGTCGACCCGGAACGACCCCTGGTATGCCTGGACACGGAAACGACGGGGCTGGGCACCGCAGCAGGCACGGTGCCCTTCATGGTCGGCTTGGGCACTTGGGACGGTTCGCGCTTCACGGTGCGCCAGTTCATCCTGCCCGATCATGCCGATGAGCCGGCCCTCCTGGAGCGAGTCGCGGCCGCCATCCCCGAGGACGCCTGGCTGGTGACCTACAACGGGCGTTCCTTCGACTGGCCGCTCCTTCAGAGCCGGTATCGCCTCCATGGCGACTGGGCCCCCGCCCATGCCGGACACCTGGATCTCCTGCCACTCGCTCGGCAGCTCTGGCGCCATCGACTGGCCGATGCGCGACTGGCCACCGTAGAGGCCGGCGTGGCGGGCGTCCGACGGACCGGGGACTTGCCCGGAGCCGCCATCCCGGAGCGCTACTTCCGCTTCCTGCGGACCGGACAGGCCTGGCTGCTGGCGGACGTGGTCCGACACAATCGTCAGGACATCGCGTCGCTGGCCCGGCTCCTGCACGTCCTGTCGAAGGGGCTCGGCAGCGGCTCCGGGTGCAGCGGTGGCCCGGCCTCCTCGAGTCTCACGTCGTTCGCCAGCGGCATTTCGTTTTCGAGCGGCATGCAGCCAGGCGACCTGTGCGGCCTGGGGCGTGCCTATGTCCGCCGAAGACGGTTCGCGGAAGCGCTCGACTGCTTCGACGCTGCCGCTGCCCGCGGCGCGTCGGCAGTCCCGGCACTGGACCCGTGGGCCGTGCCTCTGCACGAACGCCTCGCCATGGATCGAGCGCGGGTGCTTGCACGGCTCGGCAGGCCAGCGGATGCCGCCGCGGCGTGGGCGGTGCTGGCGGAGGCCGGCGGTCGACTTGGCGGACTCGCCTGGATACAGGTCGCCAAGCACCGGGAGCATCACGATCGTGATCCCGTCTCTGCGCTGGATGCCGCCTCCCGCGCTGGACGGGAGGCAACGCGGCGCGCCGCCCTGGGGATGCCACTCCCCTGGGTAGAACGGGACCTAGCGCGCCGGATGCCGCGTCTGCGGCAGCTGGTCCGGGCGCTCAGTTCTGCTCGGCGTCCGGCCGCCTGATCTCCGCGAGGCGCTCCCGGATGGCGCTACGCGAGATCCCGTTGCCCTCCACCAGGAGGCTGGCGCAGAGGGCAGCGAGCGCCAGGCACCGTGGGTCATCGCTGCGCGGGAGCATCACCGTTGCCGCCAGCCAGGCCGCCAGGAACGTGTCGCCGGCACCGGTCGCATCGCTGCCGCCTCGCGCGGGCACGGCGGGGACGAAGCGCAGCCGCAGCCGGCCAGCTGAACGGTGGACATGCATGGCACCCTGTGGTCCTTCCGTCACCACCAGGCGCTGCCCTTCGCGCGTCAGGAGCCGGCGCAGCGGCGGTGCCCCGGCCCGGGCGTCCTCACTGCTGATGGCGGCCAGATCGGCCCGATAGGAGAGCGGTCCGGGTCTCAATGGTCGCGCCTCGACCGGGCTGCCGGGTCGGATCGTCCGCAGGAGCCCCTGATAGCCGAGAGCCACTACCGCGTCGCCGGGCAGTGCGTCCGCCCAGACCTGCCAGATCTCGCCGGCCACCGGATTGAGCAGGTAGGCGCAGGCCGCCTGCCACGCGGCGGGGAGCGCCTCGGGTGGAAGAGCGTCGCTGATGCCGTGCGCGACCTGGACTCGCCCTGCGGCCGTCTGCCGGTTGTCGAAGACCGGTCCGCGAGCCAGGGGAACCGTCTCCAGGAGCACGTCGAGGGCGCGCAGCTCATCCAGTTCATGCGCCCCGGACGCAGCCTCATCCACGCCCATCAGAACACCCACCGAGAGTCCCAGCTGGCCCAACAGGCGCGCACTGTAGGTCACCCCGCCGCCCAGCCGCCAACCACGCGGATCGCTCGGCTGGAGGTCTCGGGAGGCGGCGCCCACGACCACGATGTCGGGTGCGGTCACGGTACCGTGGCCCGTGGGACGCGGATCGGCGGGCGGCCATGCGCTTGATGGAGTGCCGCCGCCGAAAGCAGCCACGCTGCGCCCATATACTGCCGACCATGCCCATGCGTGACGATGGATCGCTCTATTTCTACGAGTTGCACGAGGGTGATGATGAGTTGTTCACCGACGTGCTGTTATCCCACGACTCCGAATTCGACGAGGAGGAGTTCCTGGGCATGGTGCTCGAGGCACGTGGCGCCGTCCTGGATCGCTTCGAGGAAGACACGCTGAGCGAGGCCATCGCCGCCGAGCTGGCGCGCCACCACGGCTTCCTGGTCGTCGACGACCGACAGCTGCGTGTCGCCGTGAGCGTCTCCGCGGAGGAGGGCGAGACCGCTGTGGTGGCCGTCGAGGAGATGCGCCCCCAGCGGCCGCCTGACGATGACGAGGGTTTCCGCAGCCTGCTGGTCGATCTCGAGCCGGAGGACCGACGCTGGGGCGACGCCTGATGGCCTGCCGCGACCTCAGACGTTGAAGAGCACTTCGACCACGTCCCCGTCGCGCACGCGATACGTCTTGCCCTCCGAGCGCAGCTTGCCGTTGCGCCGCGCCTCGGCCATGGACCCCAGGGAGAGCAGGTCCTCGACCAAGACCACCTCCGCGCGGATGAAGCCACGGGCCAGGTCCGAGTGGATGGCGCCCGCGGCGTCGACGGCGTTGGACCCTTCCGGGATGGTCCAGGCTCGAGTCTCATCCGGGCCGGCGGTGAAGAAGCTGATCAGCCCGAGCAGCTCGTAGGAGAGGCGGATGACGCGCTCCAGGCTGGGATCGGTGAGGCCCATGTCCTCGCGGAAGATCGCCGCCTCGGCGGCATCGAGCTCCCCGATCTCCATCTCGATGCGCGCCGAGAGCCCAACCACGCGGCTGTGGCGATGCGGGTAGCGCTCCGCCACCCCGGCCGCGATCGAGGCCGCCTCCGCGATCTGCCCCTCGCCCACGTTGAGCACCACAAGGACCGGCTTCTCGGTCAGGAACCGGAAGCCGCGGATGATGCGGCTCTCGTCGGAGTCCAGCTCAAGGTCTCGGATCGGTGTGCCCGCCGTGAGCGCCGGGCGGATGCGCTCGAGCACGACACGCTCGCGCTCGTTCTGCTCCCGCTCCGACTGGGTGCCGTGGCGGCCCGATCCCTCCAGTCGCTCCAGGCGCTTCTCCACCACGCCCAGGTCGGCCAGCACGAACTCAAGGTCCAGGCGCTCGAGGTCGCGCCACGCGTCGACCGTGCCGTCGGGATGCGGCACGGCCGGATCCTCGAACGCTCGCACCACGTGCAGCAGCGCGTCCGCGTTACGGAGCCGCGCGAGCTGATCGGCGGGGATATCCGCCGGGCGGCCGCCGTCACTCACGGAGGGCGGCGCCGGCAGGTCCACGTACGTCACGTCGGCCGGGACCTCACGCTTGGGCTTGAAGAGCTCGGTCAGGCGCATCAAGCGCTCGTCGGGGACCTTGACCACGCCGGTGTTCACGGTCATGCCGCCGAAACCGCCAGTCTCGGCGTGACCGCGGGTCAGCGTATTGAAGACGGTCGTCTTGCCGGCGCCCGCCAGTCCCACGATGCAGACCTGCACTCGAGTCAGTACCCCAACTTCGGATCGACGGCGTTGAGCAGGACGTCCCCGCGACGGAAGCGAGCGATGTTCTCGCAGAAGAGTCCGATGCTTCGATCGAGCACGCGGCCACTCGTCCAGGATGTGTGCGGGGTGATGATGAGGCCGGGCACGTCGTAGAGCGGCGAATCGGCCGCCAGCGGCTCGTCTCGCAACGTATCCAGGACCGCGCCGCGGATCGTCCCATCGCGCAGAGCTCGAACCAGCGCGCGCTCATCGACCAGCCGGCCCCTGGCGACGTTGATGAGCCAGGCGCTCGACTTCATGAGCGACAGCCGCTGCTCGTCGAAGAGATCCTCGGTCTCCGTCGTAAGGGGCAGCGCCAGCACCACGAAGTCGCTGCGCGCCAGGAGATCGGGCAGGGCGTGCGCAGCCAGGACCTCGACAGAGTCGGGCAATGCGTCGGTCCCGGGACCTCCCGCTGTGCCGGCGTCGTCGCGGCGCCGCGTGGCGATGACCCGTGACCCGAAGGCGCTTGCCAGTCCGGCCACTGCCCGGCCGATAGACCCGAGCCCGACCACACCGATGGTCAGGTCGCGCATCTCCGTGGCTTCCAGGGGCTGCCATGTCCGTTCGCGCTGAAGCTCCAGCAGCTGCGGCAACCGGCGACTCACGGCCAGGATCATCATCACCACGTACTCCGCGATCGGCGCGCTGAAGACGCCTCGCGCATTGCTGATGACGAGACCGCGCTCGACCGCCGCGGCGGTCAGTACGCGCTCCACACCGGCCGTCGCGGAATGCACCCAGGCCAGGTCGGGGCAGCGGGCGATGAGCCGGTCGAAGACGCCGGCGGGCAGCGGACCTCGGAGCAGCACCTCGACGTCGTCGAGCGGGCCGTCGGCCAGACCCTCCAGCGAGACGCTCACCAGGCGCGAGCCAGGCGCCGCCTCAGCGATCCGGTGCAGGTCCGACTGGCGATAGCGTGCCGAGAGGATGGGCGACAGCGCGATGGCAGAGGGCACACCCCCCGGACCGGATCCGGGACCTGCTCGGCCAGCTTGCTCGTTCATCCCCGACTCACGCAAGCGCGGTGCCCGATCCGGC
>JALZLU010000086.1 GCA_030858685.1 Chloroflexota bacterium
TTCCGCATCCTGGGCCGCCTGCGCGACGAGCTCAAGGTCAACTCGACCTGCGGAGCGTCCAACGTCAGCTTCGGCCTGCCCAACCGTGAGGGCATCAACGGCGCGTATCTGGCCATGGCCATGGCCAGCGGCCTTACCTCGGCCATCACCAACCCTCTGGCCGAGGGCGTGCGTCACGCGGTCATGGCTGGCGATGTCCTCATGGGCAACGACAGGGACGCCGCGCGATGGATACGCACCTTCCGCACCGTGCCAGCGGCTGGTGAGCAGGGCCGGCGCATCAACCGGCGTCGAGTCGTGGCGACCGGTCCCGGCTGAAGGCCGATCACGATGAGTCCAGCCGCCGAGCCACTCGTCATCTTCACCCCGTCGGGCCGGCGCGGCCGCTTCGCCTCGGGCACCAGCGTGCTGGACGCGGCGCGCGCGCTGGGCGTTGACATCGACTCGGTCTGCGGCGGGCGCGGCATCTGCGGCCGGTGCCAGATACAGCAGAGCGTGGGCAGCTTCGCCAAGCACGGCATCGAGTCCCGCCCCGACCACCTGTCGCCGCTAGCGACCGACGAGGTGGAGTACCGCGACCGCCGTGGCCTGGGACCTGACCGTCGCCTCTCCTGCATCGCACATCTTCGCGGCGATGCCGTCATCGACGTGCCGATGGAGAGCCAGGTCTACCGCCAGGTGGTCCGCAAGGACCTCGCCATCCGCGACTTCCACATCGATCCGGTGGTGCGGCTGCACTACGTCCAGGTCGCGCCGCCCGAGCTCGCCTCGCCATCCGGTGACCTGGCACGGCTCAAGACGGCGCTGCAGGCGGAGTGGGGGCTGAACGACCTGGCGGCAGACCTTCAGGTGATCCGCGCGCTCCAGGCGGCGCTGGAGGTCGCGAAGTGGGCCGTCACCGTGGCCGTCCACGACGGCCGAGACATCATCGCCGTCTGGCCGGGCCTGCACGAAAAGGCGTACGGCGTGGCCATCGATGTCGGCTCTACGACCATCGCCGGGCACCTGGCTGACCTGTCAGACGGCTCCGTCCTGGTCTCGAGCGGGTTGATGAACCCGCAGATCCGCTTCGGCGAGGACCTCATGAGTCGCGTCTCATACGCGATGATGCACCCTGACGGCGCGGCCGAGATGACGGCCGCCGTGCGCACCACGCTCAACGGCCTGCTGGCCGGGCTGGCTGCCAAAGCCGGCATCGAACGCGAAGAGATCCTCGAGCTGGCCATCGTGGGCAACCCGATCATGCACCACCTCGTGCTGGGCATCGACCCCACCCCACTCGGCTCTGCACCATTCGCGCTGGCCACCGACGGGGCCATCCACGTGCGTGCCGCGGAGCTCGGACTCAAGACGCATCCCGGGTCGCGCGTCTACCTGCTGCCCTGCATCGCGGGGCACGTGGGCGCCGACACGGCGGGAGTCATCCTGGCCGAGGCGCCGCACGTGAGCGAGGTGGTCAGCCTGGTCGTGGACGTGGGCACCAACGCGGAGATCGTCCTGGGCAACCGCCATCGGCTGCTGGCCGCCTCCAGCCCCACCGGCCCGGCCTTCGAAGGGGCGCAGATCAGCTCCGGACAGCGCGCCGCGCCGGGAGCCATCGAGCGCGTCCGCATCGACCGGCAGACACTCGAGCCGCGCTTCAGGGTCATCGGGTCAGACGTCTGGTCGGATGACGCGGCGTTCGCGGAGGCCAGCCGCGAGGCGGGCGTGACCGGGATCTGCGGCTCAGGGATCGTGGAGGTGGTGGCGGAGCTCTTCCTGGCGGGAGTCATCACGCCGGATGGGGTCATCGACGGGTCGCTGGCCGCCCGCACGCCGCGTGTCATCGCCGATGGGCGGACCTTCTCGTATCTCCTCCATGACGGTTCGGCAGCGGGTAGGCCGCGCATCCTGGTGACCCAGAACGATGTGCGAGCGATCCAGCTCGCCAAGGCGGCGCTCTACGCAGGCGCGCGACTGCTCATGGATCAGCTCGCCGTCGAGACCGTTGACGAGGTCAGGCTGGCCGGCGCGTTCGGGAGCCAGATCGACCCCTTCCATGCCATGGTCCTGGGTCTCATCCCGGACTGCGATGTGGCCCGCGTCAGGTCGGCCGGGAACGCGGCCGGCACGGGGGCGCTGATCGCCTTGCTGTCGCGCGGCGCGCGACGCGAGATCGAAGGCGTGGTCCGCACCGTCGAGAAGATCGAGACGGCAGTCGAACCGGCCTTTCAGCAGCACTTCGTGGAAGCCATGGCCTTCCCCCACCGCACGGCCACCTACCCGCATCTCTCGGGAATCGTGGAGCTGCCGGCACGTCCAAGCGGCGCTGGCGCCGGCGGGCGCTCGGGACGACGGCGAGCGCGACCGAGCGTGGTCACGAAGCCCGGCACGCCCGGCACGGAGGCCTGAGCGATGCTCTTCCGACGTCACCACGGGATGTCCGCCTCCGCCGGAGAGGCACTGTCACGCGTCCTGGCCGCGCCCACCTTCGAGCTCGTCCCGCTGAAGGGCGCGATCCACCACGCCGCGTTCCTGCCGCCCGGCGCGCGCGTCTCGGTGACCGCGTCGCCCATCAAGGGCATCGAGGCCACGGTCGAGCTGTGCGGGCAGCTCGAGGCGGCCGGATTTCGGGCGGTGCCCCACCTTTCCGCGCGGATGGTGCGTGACCGCGCGCACCTGGCCGACCTTCTCGCCTCTCTGGAAGGCCTGGGTGTCGAGCGTGCCTTCGTGGTGGGGGGCGACGCCAAGACGCCCGGCGAGTATCCCGACGGCCTGTCCCTCCTTCGGGCGATGAAGGAGCTCCATCATCACTTCAGCGAGGTCGGCATCCCGTGCTATCCCCAAGGTCACCCCTTCATCGCGGATGAGGCTCTTCTCGAAGCGCTCCACAAGAAGGCCGCCTACGCCAGCTATATGACGTCGCAGCTCTGCTTCGATCCGGCGGCCATCGGATCGTGGCTCACCTTCCGTCGGTCGGAGGGGGTCTCGCTGCCCCTGCACGTCGGCATGCCCGGCGTTACCGAACCGCACCGGCTACTGGCCATCAGCGCACGCCTCGGCGTGGCCGATACTCACCGCTTCCTGACCAAGAACATCCGATTCGTGGCCCGACTCGTGCGTTCCGGGGGTTACTACCGACCCGATGCGCTCCTTGAGGCACTGGCCTCGCAGATGGCGGAGCCTCGAAATGGGATCTCCGGCCTGCATCTCTACACGTTCAACGCGGTCGAGGCGACCGAGACCTGGCGACGACGCTATCTCGCGGGCCTCGTCCTTCGCGGCCGCGACCCGACGGCCGACCGCCCCGACCCGACGGCCGCGCAGGCCCGCCACACCCCAGGAGACGCCGTCCCATGACCTTCCCCTCCGACCTGGAGATCGCCCGCTCCGTCACGCCGCGCCCCATCGCGGACGTGGCGCGAGACCTGGGGCTGCGTGACGAGGAGATCGAACCGTACGGGCGCACCAAGGCCAAGGTGACCCTTGAGGCGATCCGCCGGCTGGAAGCGGAGAACCCACGCGGCAAGTACGTCGTGGTAACGGCCATCACGCCTACCTCCCTGGGTGAGGGCAAGTCGACCACCACCGTCGGGCTGGCCCAGGGCCTCAACCGGATCGGGCGGAAGGCCGCCGTGTGCATCCGCCAGCCGTCGCTGGGACCGGTCTTCGGCATCAAGGGCGGCGCAGCCGGCGGCGGCTACAGCCAGGTCATCCCGATGGACGACTTCAACCTCCACCTGACGGGCGATGTCCACGCCATAGGCGCGGCCCACAACCTGGCCGCGGCTTTCCTGGACAACAGCCTGCACCACAAGAACCCGCTGGGCATCGACCCGCACACCATCATCTGGCCGCGGGTCGTGGACATCAGCGACCGGGCGCTGCGACACACCACCATCGGTCTCGGCGGGCGCGCGGACGGTGTCCCGCGCGAGACGCAGTGGCAGATCACCGTGGCCTCGGAGGTGATGGCCGTGCTGGCGCTGACAAGCGGCATCCACGACCTGCGCGCGCGGCTGGGTCGGATGGTCCTTGCTCTGCGCACGGATGGGAGCCCCGTCACCGCAGACGATCTCAAGGTCGCCGGAGCGATGACCGCGCTGCTCACCGACGCCATCAAGCCGAACCTGCTGCAGACCCTGGAGGGCGGCCCGGCCTTCGTCCATTGCGGGCCGTTCGGCAACATCGCACACGGCAACAACTCCGTGCTGGCCGACCGCATCGCGCTGGCCACCAGCGAGATCGTCTGCACGGAGGCGGGTTTCGGGGCGGACATGGGCGCCGAGAAGTTCTTCGACATCAAGTGCCGTTCGTCCGGGCTGCGCCCGGACGCGGCCGTGGTGGTGGCCACCATCCGGGCCCTCAAGATGCACGGCGGAGTCGGCAAGATCGTGGCCGGCGCATCGCTCGATCCCGCCTTCGCCACGGAGAACGTCGAGGCGGTGCGGGCAGGTGCGGCCAACCTGGCCAAGCAGATCGAAAACGTGCTGGCCTTCAACGTCCCGGCGGTCGTGGCCATCAACGTCTTCCCAACGGACACACCCGCCGAGATCGAGGTCGTGCGCGAAGCCGCAGTCGCGGCTGGCGCCCGCGACGCGGTCGTCGCCAGGCACTTCACCGACGGCGGGGCGGGCGCGACGGCACTGGCCGAGGCCGTCTGGGAAGCCGCCCAGGCCGGCGCGCGCGACTTCCAGTTCCTCTACCCCGATGAGGCCCCGCTGCTGACCAAGATCGAGGCGGTCGCGACGCGCATGTACGGGGCTGACGGCGTGGACGTGTCGCCGGTCGCGGGCAAGGCGCTGCGCCGCTACGAGGACCTGGGTTTCGGTCACTTGCCCGTGTGCATGGCCAAGACCCAATCCTCGCTGAGTCATGACCCGACACTGAGAGGCCGCCCGACCGGCTTCCGCGTGCCCATCCGGGACGTCGCACTGTCGGCCGGCGCCGGCTTCATCACGCCGCTGCTCGGCGACATCCGGACGATGCCCGGGCTGCCCTCCAAGCCGGGCGGCGAGAACATCGACATCGACGCCGAGGGCAACGTCGTTGGTCTGTTCTAGCTCA
This sequence comes from Chloroflexota bacterium, assembly GCA_030858685.1. Lineage (GTDB taxonomy): Bacteria > Chloroflexota > Limnocylindria > Limnocylindrales > CSP1-4 > Palsa-1032. The sequence continues at coordinate 5,047 of JALZLU010000086.1, forward strand.
CAGGTGGCGATCCTCGGTCCAGCGGGCGACGTTGCGCAGGATCATCTCCGGACGGTCGAAGCCTTCACACAGCATGCGGTGGTACAGCGCCTCTTCCGCTGAACGCACGGAACCGTCGATGGAAGAGCGGTACGCCTCCAGGTCGATCCCCTTGAGAAGCGGGCCAAGCGCCTCATCCAGAAGGTCGACCGTCCCGCTGCCCTCATCGAACTGCTCCTTGTCCCGCCACACGATGTCCGCCGGCAGCAGGTCCTCGCAGGCCTTGCGCAACACCCACTTCTCCATCAGGCGGCCGTCAGGCATGGCCTTGAGTTTCAACTCTGGGGGCACGGTCAGGGCAAGCGCGATGAAGTCGGTCGCCAGGAACGGCACACGTGCCTCGAGGCTGTGGCGCATCGTCAGGCGGTCCACCCGTTGCAGGTTGATGTTGTGCAGGGTGGCCACGGAGCGACACAGCTCCTCGTGCAGCGTGGCCGGATCGCTCACCGTCTTGTGATATGCGTACCCGGCGAACAGCTCGTCCGCTCCCTCGCCGGTCAGGATCACCTTCACGTGCTGAGCCGCCAGGCGCGAGCAGAAGTACGTGGGGATCGCGCTGCGCACCAGGTCCTGGTCGAACGACTCGAGCGCGTGGACGATCTCTGGCAGCTTCTCGCGAACCTCTGACGGCGTCATCAGGAACTCGTGGTGGATCGATCCGATGTGAGCCGCCACGCGTCTGGCCGCCAGGATGTCGCGTGACCCGGCAAGGCCCACCGAGAAGGTGTGCAGCTTGTCGAGCTGTCGGCGGGCGATGGCCGCGATGACGCTGGAGTCCAGTCCTCCGGAGAGGAACGCGCCGACCGGTACATCGCTCATCAGGTGAGAAGTGACGGCCTCCTCCAGGCCCTCCCGCACCAGCGCGATGTGCTCCTCCACGGTGCGCTCCACGGGCGGGGCCGTAGGCACCTGGTAATAGGGCACGAAACCGACGCGGCTGTCGAAGTAGGTGCCGGCGGGGAACTCGTGGAGCTCGTCGACCCAGCCGGCCAGTGGCTTCATCTCCGAAGCGAAGGCGGTGACCGAAGCGCCGGATGAGTCGACCCCGCTGCCGTAGTACAGCGGCTTGATGCCGATGGGGTCGCGTGCCAGGAAGAGGTGATCCTCGTCGCAGATGGCGAAGGCGAACATCCCGTCGAGGTGCATCGGCGTGTCCACGCCGCACTCCTCGAAGAGATGCAGCACCGCCTCGCTGTCACTCATCGTGGCGAAGGTGTGGCGCTGCGTCAGGTCGTTGCGGAGCGAAGGAAAGTTGTAGATCTCGCCGTTGGCCACGATGGCCGTCGTGCGCGTCTCGTTGTACAACGGCTGGGCACCGCCCTCGGGATCCATGATGGCCAGTCGACGCTGGCCGATCACGCCACTCGGCTGGACGTGCAGTCCCGAGCCGTCCGGCCCGCGGTGGACGATGCCGTCCATCAGCCGCT
>JALZLU010000140.1 GCA_030858685.1 Chloroflexota bacterium
CCGAGGCTGGAGTAGACCAGCGGGCCGACCACCGGCACGATCAGGATCAGCAGCGCCCAGACGAGCTTGTTGTCGCCGCGCACCCGCGGCCGGCGCCAGAGGTCGCGCAGCGCCCAAGTCGCCAGCCCATACTGAGCGATGGCCCAGAGCAGCACCAATCCGACTAACACACTATCCGGAAAGTGACTGGCGATGGTAGTCTAGTGGCATGGAGACTCCGCGTACCGCCGCCGTCGCGGCGACGACCGAGCAAGACGACCCGACCATCTGGCGGGTCGACGACGCGCTGTGGGCGACGCTGGAGCCGATCCTGCGCAGCACCAAGCCACGCAAGAAACCGGGTCGCCCCCGCCGCGACGACCGGGCGATTTTCGATGGACTCATCTGGCTGGCCCGCACGGGCGCCCAGTGGTCGCAACTGCCCCCGGCGTTCGGCCCCAAGTCCACCGTCCACGAACGCTTCAGCGAATGGGTCACGAGCGACGCGCTGGAGCGCGCCTGGGCTGTCCTGCTCCAGGAGTACGACGACGCGCTCGGCCTAGACTGGACCTGGCAGGCCGCCGACGGGTGCATCGTCAAGGCCCCGTTCGGCAAAAAGGGGGCGCTGGCGAGGCGCAGGCCACGGGGCGCAACCCCACCGATCGGGGCAAACCTGGCACCAAGCGCCACCTGCTGACCGAGGCCACGGGCATCCCGACCGCCCTGGTGATCACCGGCGCCAATCGCCACGACATGACCCAACTGGCCGTGCTCCTGGACGGGACGATCGTTGCGCCGACCCCGACGGAGCCGTCCCACCTGGCGCTGGACCGGGGGTACGCCTACGACCAGTGCCGGGAGGTGGCGACGGCGCGGGGTTACACGGCGCACATCCCGCCCCAGGCGAGTGCGGCCACGCCCCTGCCGCCGCCGGGACACCCCGACCGCCACCCGCCGCGACGCTGGGTGGTCGAGGTGGCGCATAGTTGGTTCAACCGCTTCCGGCGACTCCTGACCCGCACCGAAAAGCAGGCCAGCCACTACCTCGGCTTCAGCCACCTCGCCGCCGTCCTCATCATCTACCGCAAGGTTCGCCATGCCCGGCTACTTTCCGGATAGCGTGTTATTGCCGCCGGCGGCGGACCAACGCCTTGAACTGCACCCTTAGGAGTGGACCAGGGCCAAAGTAAGGGCACTTCGTTCGTCCAAGAATCGTCCGTCGTCTCGTTCGTCGAGCCATCGGGCTTCGAACTCGCTGGGCGGGCGGTAGCCGAGCCTGGAGTGGAGCCGCTTGTGGTTGTAGACATCGTCGAGAAAGTGCGCCAGGTTGGTCTCGGCTTCGGCAAAGGTGCGGTACTCGTGCAAATAGACCTCCTCTCGTTTGAGCGTGGCGAAGAAACTCTCCGCCAGCGCATTCTCGTAAACGTTGCCGACGGCCGCCATGCTGACCTGGGCACCAATCTGCTTGAGACGCGCGACGTAGCGAAGGCTAGCGTATTGCACCCCGTGGTCCGAGTGGTGGATCAGCCCTGCGGCTGGCCGACGACTGGCGATCGCTCGCTCCAGCGCCGCGAGGGTCAGCTCCGTGTCGATCTGGCGCGACACCTCCCAGCCCACGCAGCGGCGCGAGAAGGCGTCGATGATGGCCGCCAGGTAGACGAAGGTGGTCGGCAGGCGCACGTAGGTGAGGTCGGCCACCCACGCCTGGTTGGGGCCCGTCAGCTCCCGCGCCTGGAGTCGATTGGGATAGCTCCCCAGGCCGTGCCGCGAGTCGGTCGTGCGCACGAAGCGGCGTTGGAGCTGGCAGAGCAGCGCTTCTTCCCGCATCACGCGCAGCACCCGCTTGGCGTTGACGCGCCACCCAGCACGGCGCAAGGCGTGGGTGACGCGGCGGTAACCATAGCCGGGGAACTCGAGCACGATGCGCTCGATGGCATCGCGCAAGACCACCGCGGCCTCCTCCCGCTCCTCGGCGCGCCGCTGTCGTGCGGCGTAGACCCCACTGCGACTCATGCCCAGCAGGGGACACAGGTGGCGCAACGACACTTGGGGAAACGTCACTTGCAGCTCCGCAATCATGGCGTGCCGTTCCGCGACGCTGCGCGACTGAGCCCCTTTTTTAGCACCGCGTTCTCCAAGGCGAGCTGGCCACAGAACCGTTCGAGTTCGGCGATGCGGCGCGTCAGGGCTTGCTCGCTGGTCGGTTCGGGGGCACCGAAGGCGGCCTCGCCCCGTCCCGCGTACTCCCGGCGCCAGCGCCACAGCACGGGCTCGGCTAGCCCATGCTCTCGGCAGACCTGCGCCGGCCGCGCGCCGGACTCGACCTGGCGCACCACCGCCAGCTTGAACTCCCGACTAAACGTCCGTCCTCGTGGCATCGTCGGTCTCCTCGCCGCAGCACGTCACGTGCCGCCACAGCGTAGACCTTACTTTGCCCCTGGTCCACAAAATGGGGTGCATGCCAGTATAAGGTTATACTTGCGTCCTAAGGACGCAAGTATAACCTAGTAGTCAATTATAAATCCGCCTTTTTGGTCATCGAATCTCTGCGCTTACCGGAGGCTCGTTAATCT
>JALZLU010000145.1 GCA_030858685.1 Chloroflexota bacterium
ACTCCATCCCGGCATCGCCGAGCGAGTCGCCGAGGAGGAAGCCGACGCCGATGACGACGTCGTAGTCGTTCTCGGCGAACTCCGCGATGTTCCTCGCGTAGTCGGACTGGCTGGTCGTTTCGATGAAGTCTGTCTCGAAGCAGGTGGGTGCCGCCTCTTCCGCTGCGAGCATGCCCTCATAGGCGGACTGGTTGAAGCCCTTGTCGTTGACTCGCCCGACATCGGTGACGAGGCCGACCCTCACGGGGGTCTCGCAGGTGACGGCTTCACCGCCCGACGCCGCTGGGCTGCTGGAGGCCTCGCCGGAAGGCTCGGCCGAGGGCTCACTGTCAGTTGCGCCGGGTGCCGAGGGCTGACTGTCAGTGGCGCCGGGTAGCGAGGGCTGCCCTGTGGGTGCTCCAGCCTGGTTGCAGGCCACAGCGACGAGCGCAAGTACCAGCAGCAGGCTCAGCGGTGAACGCTTCTTGTGCACGTTGACTCCTTCTCGGTGGTGCGGGCGCCGCCCTCTTGGTGCAGGCGTCGCGAATGGGAGCGTCGGGCGCCGCACGAGTTGGCGTCCCTCCTCTTCATCAGCGTTCGAACCCTACCCTTCGGCCTCTCGACCTGCGGCAGGATACGCGACCAGGGCGCGGGCCGCAATGCAGCGGAGGCGTCTGAGCCCCTCGGGCAGCCGCGCTATCGGCACACGCCAGTCACGTGTCACCATGCCGGCATGGACGAGCGTCTTCGCGCGCGTGACATCCTCGACCTCGAGGAAGGCACCGGACCGGTGCCGGTGGCGGAACTTGATGGAGCACTTGACGCGCTTCGGCGGACGCGGCGGATCGCCATCGTGGGCGCCTCACCGAACCCCGGGCGGCCGTCCCACGGGGTGATGCGCTACCTCCAGCACCACGGCTACGAGTGCGTGCCGGTCAATCCCACGACCCGCGACCTGCTGGGAGTCCGCTGTCACCGGACGCTCGAGGAGGCCGTAGCGGACAGCGGGCCGTTCGACATGATCGACGTCTTCCGGCGACCAGAGCACACTCCGGCCGTCGCCCGCAGCGCCGTGGCGACCGGTGCCAGGTACCTCTGGCTGCAGCTGGGGGTCGTGAACTGGGAGGCGGCGCGCATCGCCCAGGCGGGCGGCTTGGTCGTGGTCATGGATCGCTGCACGGCGATGGATCACCGCGTGCTCCGAGCGCGGCCACGGCTCTAGCGGACGACGAATCCGGCCACGATGAGCACGATGCCGATCGCGATGACCACGCCCCAGCGGATCATCGTTGAGCGCATCTGCACGCGCATGACGTCTGCGCCGGTGACGCCCGCGTCGACCGCCGTGCGGTTGCCGCCGCGCCACGAGTCGTAGCGGCGCAAGTTCGCTTCCGTGGCCTGTAGCTCACGGTAGCGAGCAAGCGGTCGGCGCGCCTGACTCACGCCGATGGCCAGTAGCGCTACCCCTCCGATCCAGAGCACCAGGTTCAGCAGCATCAGCCCGCTCCGCCCTTACCCAGGATCTCGCGGAGCAGCCGCTGGGCGACCGCGGCATTGGCCTGGCCGCGCGTCGCCTTCATGATCTGGCCGGTCAGGAACCCCGCAGCCTGTTGCTTGCCTGCGGCGAAGTCGGCCACGGCCTGCGGATTGGCGGCGATCACCTCGCTTACCGCGGCCTCCAGCGCGCTCTCATCACTGATCTGCCGGAAACCCGACTCCTCGATGATGGCCGCCACCGGCTGGCCGGTCTCGACATGCTGGCGGAAGACCTCCTTGGCGTTCGTGCCCGAGAGATCGCCCGACTCGACGGCGCGGACGAGTGACGCCAGTTCCGCCGCGCCCACGGAACCAACGCCAGACGTGGAAGCAGCGTCCTGCCCCCTCAGGCGGAGGTACTCCCCGGTGACCCAATTGGCCACCTTCTTGGCGGGCAGCGACGCATCGGCCATCAGGGCTCCCTCGAACAGCCGTGTCGCTGCGGCGTCTGCGACCAGCACGGCTGCGTCGTAGGCCGACAGGTCCAACTCCCGGACATACCGCTCTCGCCGCGCCGCCGGCAGTTCCGGCAACTCAGCGCGGATCTCTTCGAGCCAGGCGCTGGCGACCCTCAGCGGAGGCAGGTCCGGCTCCGGGAAGTAGCGGTAGTCGTCGGAATCCTCCTTGATGCGCATGCGGTAGGTCTGGCCGCGCGTGTCGTCCCAGCCGCGCGTCTCCTGGATGAGCTCCTCGCCGGCGTCCAGTGCCCGTGTCTGTCGCTCGATCTCATAGCTGATGGCTCGCTCCACGGAGCGGAACGAGTTCATGTTCTTGACCTCCGTCCGCGTCCCGAACGCCTCGCGGCCCACCGGACGGAGCGACACGTTCGCCTCCACTCGCATCTGACCGCCCTCCAGGGCAGCCTCGG
>JALZLU010000173.1 GCA_030858685.1 Chloroflexota bacterium
CCCACGCCCGCGCCGACCTCCCCGCCCACGCCCAGCCCGAGCCCTGTCGCCAGCGCGAGTCCCGCGCCGAGCCCCGTGGTGGTGGGCAACTACGAATGCACGGTCCTCTCTGAGGCCCGCCTCCAGATCGAGACGGTGGGCCTGGTGGTGGAACAGGTGTTCCCCGGCGACACGGCGGAATACGACGACTGGCTGGTGATCGCGCAGATGCCCGAGGCGGGTGCGGCCGTATCACCGGGAAGTGGCGTGCGGCTTTCGGTCAGCGCGCCCGAGGAGCCCTGCCCGCCGGCGCCATAGCGAACATCCGCGCCAGGTTGCGCACCACATGAGCACGCCCGCGCCGTCCGACAGCTACACTGTCCACCAATGACGATGTGGCGCTGCCCGCACTGCGGCACGCCCCAGCCGGAGACGTCCCGCTGCTGGGTCTGTTCGCGGTCCGCGGTGAGTTGCTCCAGCTGTCGCAACTACCGCAAGGCGATAGCCGGCCGCCTCGGCTATTGCGGACTCGATCGTCGGCGCGATCCGCTGGACGGCGACGAGATGCGCGGCTGTTGGGAAGCACCCGCGTCTGACACTCCCGGCGACGGTGTGGGCCTCTTCGCGATGCACGATCTGAGGACGGCATCACGCACCGACGGCGTGGTGGCAGACCGAACGCCCGAGGGGCTGCCACGTCGCCTGGTGGAGGCGCCGGCCGTGGCGCCATCCCGGCAGCTCTCCGCTTCGCCGGACCGCCGTTCAGCGGAAGGTGAACGGCGTGAGCACGTCGACCAGCGAACCGTCCGCTAGCGTCACGCGCGCCGTCGCGAATCCCTCGCCGGCCGTCGCCCCATCGCGAGGCATCGAGACGTCCAACCAGGACGCTTCGCCGCGCGTCGTGACGGTGCTGTACGTGGTCGTGGGCAGGCCCGGTGGCGAGAGGCTGAAGACGACTTCGGCGCCATCCACCGTCGCCCCCTGGGCGTCCACCACGAGTACCCGCAGCGAGATGGCGCCAGGCAGCCGGCGGACCGCGAAGTCCGTCTCGGACAGGGTGAGGCGCGCCTCGGCCACGCCCTCGCCGCGGATCACCGTCAGCTGGGTCGTGGCCACGTTGCCGGCCGCATCGGTGGCGCGGAGGCCCAGCTCGTTGGTTCCCGGCGCGAGGCCGATCTCGCTCATGAAGGATCCGTCTTCGGCGACGGCGGCAGAAGTGGTGCGCTGGGTGGTGGCGTTGGAGAGCGTGAGCTGGGCACCCGCCTCCGTCTCGCCCGACACGGTCACGCGCTCGGCGTTGACCTCTGCCCCTGATGCCGGGCTCAGGACGCTGATGGCCGGCGCGATGTCATCCCGTGTCACGACGAGATCGGCTGACCGTGGTCCCTCGCCCGACGGTCCGGCGATAGCCACCGAGAGGCGGTTCGCCCCGCGGCGTAGCGGGATGTCCCCGATGACCTGCTCCTTCTCCCGAGCGAGCGGCGCCTCGGCCACGACCTCCTCGCTACGGAAGACGAGCAGCATGGAACGCCGACGGTCCGGGATACCGTCGGGGATCGAAACCGTGACCTGCCACTCCCTCTCTCGGGTCACGGCCGTCGCCGCACCTTCCAGGCTGGGAGCCGGTAGCGGCGATGAGGGCAGCAAGGAGGACGTGGCGCCGGGGCTCGTGGTGGCTGACCGCAACGGGGCGGCTGACCGTGTCGGATCCTCGCCGGGATCCAGCGCGCCCGAACCCGCCAGGACGATGGTGCCGCCGACCAGCACGAGCCCCAGTGCGATACCGATGCGGCGCGGCCAAGTGTCCCTGCCGCTCTCCCTCGCGGCGGACCGTCGGCGAGGCGGGCGATCCGAGGATCGCCCTTTCGAGCGGGCGCGCTCGGTGCGACGCGTGGGGCGGGGGGAGGCCATGCGATTCGATTCTCGCAGAGCCGAGGCGATAGCGGTGTACGCTACCGGCGGTCGTCGCTCGCCCAACGAGACGCCCAGCAGCGCACGAGGGAGGTGCACTTGGACGCCTCGTCCCGCAGGGAGCGCATGATCCCCTCTGGAAGACCGCCGATGGTCGGCGGACGCCCTGCGCCACCGTCGCCGCCGCGCGGCCCCATCGCGCGCGTCGTGGCGCCACTCGACCGCAGCGCGGTGCTGGCGGCCCAGTTGGCTGCACTCCAGCCACGAGCCGGGTTCGGCCTGCCCAACCTGCGGCGCAACGTGTGCCCCCATTTCTACATGACCGGACCACGCGGGCCCATCGCCATGGCCGCCCCGCACATGCTCAAGGCCTGGATGCGCCGCGAGTCGACCGTGTCACGGTGCCAGCTGCGCGGCGGCGTGCACCTGGACACCTCGTACGTTTCCGACATCTGCCTCTCGTCTCGCTTCAACCAGTGCGTCTTCTATGAGGACGAGCTGTCCACAAGGTGAAGGCTTGAGTGCCATCGCGTCGTCCAGGGCGGCGCCGGCGGGCGGCACGGCAAATGCGGGAGCTGCCGCGGCCGCCGACGCGTACCTGGCGGCACTGGCGGAACTGCGGGCTCGAGGGCGGTTCGGTATCAAGCTCGGTCTGGGCCGGACTCGGGCGTTGCTTGCCGCCCTGGGTGATCCGCATCAGGCCATACCCGGCGTGCTCATCGGGGGCACCAACGGGAAGGGCAGCGTGCAGGCCATGGTCGCGGCCGTGCTTCGCGCCGGCGGCGTGCGGGTCGGCCAGACTCCCAAGCCGCATCTCGTCTCGTACCGCGAGCGCATCGTGGTCGAAGGGCACCCCATCACGCCGGCCGACTTCGGGAGGCTGATCGACGAGGTCCTCCGCGCAGCTCGCGCCGTGCCCGCCCGGCTTGGCGCGCCGACCGAGTTCGAGCTGCTCACCGCGGCCGCCTTCCGCTGGTTCGCTGACTCCGGTGTTCAGCTGGGGGTCATCGAGGTCGGGCTGGGCGGCCGTCTGGATGCCACCAACGCCTGGGACGGCGGGGTCGCGGCGATCACCTCCGTGGGTCTGGACCACACCGAGTATCTGGGTACGACGCTGGCCGCCATCGGCCGCGAGAAAGCGGCCATCATCAAACGCGGCGACCTGGCCGTCTCCGGAGTCGAGGGGGCAGGCGCATCACCCGTCCGAGGGCGCGCCCGCAGGCTGGACGTCCCCCTGGTCGAGGTCCAGCCGCTGGATGTCGAAGCGATGGACCGAGCCGGTATCACGGTCCGCCACCCGACGCACGGGACCCTGCGCGTGGGCCTCCTGGGGCGCCACCAGGCGATGAATGCAGCCGTCGCCGTGGCCGTCCTCGAGGCGCTCGACCGCAAGGGCCTTGCACCGCTTGAGCCGGAGGCGCTTCGGGCGGGGCTGGCAGCCGTGCGCTGGCCCGGGCGGCTGGAGCTGCTGAGCATCGGTCGTGAGGCCGTCGACGTGGTGCTGGATGGCGCCCACAACCTCGATGGTGCCCACGCCCTGGGGAGAGCCCTGAGCGATCTCCGGCCGCTCCTCGCCGGTGGCCAGGCGACACTGCTGATGGGCACGCTGGGCGACAAGGACGCGGCCGGCATGGTCCGGGCATTGGCCGGCTGTGGTGCACTTGCTGGAGCGCGCGTCGTGACGACCACCGTGCCTGACGCACCCCGTTCGCTGACTGCCGCTGGGCTGGCCGCGATATGGCGAGAAGCGGTGGACCTTGAAACGTCTGTCGAGGCCATCGATGATCCGTCCGAAGCGCTGGCTCGCGCGCTGGCGGTGGCTCGCGCCGGGGGAGGGCCGCTCATCTGCTGCGGATCGCTCTACCTGGTCGGTGCGGTCCGAGGCCGGCTGGTGGATGACCCGGAGCTGCGCGACCCGCTGCCTTCCGTCCGGGCTGGGCGATAGTTCGCCGGTGGACGCTACGCCCTCGGTCCAGCTCCCCGATGGCGCCGATGATGGCCTGGCGCGGCAGCCGCCCGCGCCACTGACGCTGCGCGGCCAGACGTTCCGCTGGAGCACCCGCACATTCCTGATGGGCATCGTCAACGTGACGCCGGACTCGTTCAGCGGCGACGGCCTGTGGCAGTCGGGGGATGCGGTCGCCGGGCGGGTCGACGCGGCGGTCGAACAGGCGCTGACGATGGCTCGGGAGGGCGCGGACATCCTGGATGTCGGTGGCGAATCTTCGCGGCCGGGTCACCAGCCCGTGGAAGCGGCCGAGGAGCTGCGTCGTGTCGTGCCCGTCATCGGCGCTCTCCGCGCGGCACTGCCGGAGATGCCCATCTCCATCGATACGGTGAAGCGCGCGGTCGCCGAGGCCGCCCTGGATGCCGGCGCGGACATGATCAACGACGTCTGGGGCGTGGGACCGGAGGTGGACCTGGCGCGCTGCGCTGCCGAGCGGGCGGTGCCCTACGTGCTGATGCACAACCGGGCGGAGCCGCGCTATCGGAACCTGATGGCGGAGATCGTGGCGGAGCTCCACTCGGCCGTGGAACGTGCCATCGGGCTTGGCGTGGATCCGGGCCGGATCATCGTCGACCCCGGTGTCGGCTTCGGCAAGACCCCGCAGCAGAACCTGCACCTGCTGGCCCACCTCCACGACCTGCGACTCCTGGGCCTGCCCATCCTCCTGGGCACGAGCCGCAAGTCGACCATCGGCAAGGTGCTGGATCTGCCCGCCGGCGAGCGTCTGGAGGGGACGTTGGCCACGACGGCACTCGCGGTCAGTCGCGGCGTGGACATCATCCGCGTGCACGACGTTGCCGCCAACCGGCGAGCAGCGCGCATGGCTGACGCCATCTCCCGGCCGGGGCACATCGGGCCGGACGGCTGGCAGCCGGCATGAACGAGCCGCGGGCCGCCGGGGATCGGATCGTCCTGTCGGGGATGCACTTCGAGGGCCGCCACGGCGCCACCGAAGAGGAGCGCGAGTGGCCGCAGCTCATCGAGCTGGACGTGGAACTCTGGCTGGACCTCTCCCTCGCCGGCCGAAGCGACGAGCTGGCCGCGACCGTGGACTACGGCCCGGTCATCGAACTATGTCGGGACATCGTGGAGCGACGCAGCTTCCGGTTGTTGGAGGCCCTCGCCGAAGCGCTGGCATCAGCGATCATGCGTGCCACGGCCACGGAGAGCGTGGTGATCAGGGTGCGCAAGCCGGCCGTGCCCATCGATGCCGACCTGGATTTCGCGGGCGTGGAGATCCACCGCGGCCGCACCTGAGCTGGCTACCAACGCGGCCCGCACCCGTGCTCACCGGCCCCACGCAGAGGATCGTTCGGGCGCACCCGCAAAGCACCTACAAGTCGCTTGGCCGTGTGCCCAGCTCGATCTCCAGCTCCAGCGTTTCGCCGTCGCGCAACACATCGAGCGCCAGCTCATCGCCAGGATCGTACCGGGTGAGGAGCTCGTCGAGGCCCTGGGTACTGTCGATCCTGGTCCCGTCGATTGCGGTGATGATGTCGCCCGCGCGCAGGCCCGCCTCGTCAGCCGGGCTACCCGCGATGACCGCCGGTCCGGTCGCTCCGCTTGGGACGAGGACGAGCACCCCGTAATCGATGGGCAGGTCCTCTCTGGTCTGGAGGGCGGGGTCGACCGCGCCATAGAAGAAGCCCATCCACGGCCGGGCGAGCTCCTGGCCCGCGATGGCCTGGCGCATGATCGGCTTTGCGATGTTTATGGGGATGGCGAAGCCGATGCCCTGTGCGTCGCCGGCGACGGCCGTGTTGATGCCGATCACGCGGCCCGTCGAGTCGAGCAGCGCACCGCCCGAGTTGCCCGGGTTGATGGCGGCGTCGGTCTGTATGAGGCCATTCAGCCGGCGGACCTCGCCCGCCGCGCAGGAATCGTCCACCGTGATCTCTCGGCCGAGCGCGCTGACGACGCCCGCCGTCACGCTGTTCGTGAAGGTCCCAAGGGGGCTGCCGATCGCGATGGCCATCTGGCCGGGTCGGATGGCCCGCGAATCCCCAAGCTCCGCCACCGGCAGGTCCTCCCCACCATCGATGCGCACGATGGCGAGGTCGGTCAGCGTGTCGATCCCGTATACCTCGCCGTCGAATTCACGCCCGTCCAGCAGGCGCACCTGCAAGTCGTCGGCGCCGCACACCACGTGACGGTTGGTCACGATCCAGCCCTCGAGGTCGTAGATGATCCCCGAACCCACCCCGGTCTGGGGCAGCGCCGTGAAGTCATCAGGAGCGCCGCTGCTGGTGATGGTCACCACGGCGGGGCTCACCTCTGTTGCGGCGTCGGTGACGGCCGAGTCCTCGTTGACGCGGACGTTCTGCTCGACCGGCGTCGCCGTGGCGCTCACCTGCGCAGCGATCGGGGTGGCGGCGGGCGGCGGATCGAGTCGGCCGCTCGTCTGGAGCAGGGCGAACGTGCCGCCGGCAGCCATCGATGCGGACAGCAGCGAGACCAGGACGATCGCGGCAAGCCCCGGCCCGCGGCGCCCCGGGGGCGGGGGCTGGGCGGGCCGCAGCGGCCCCACGCCGAGCGAGGGGTAGGCATAGGGACGGGGCTGTTCCAGCCAGTGCGCCGGCGTCTGCTGGAGCGGCGGCTGCGCCCGCCCGTGCTGATCGCCCTGCCACTCGGGGCGGGCCTGGGGCGGCGGCGTGTAAGACGTGGTCGTGTCGTCCACGTCGAAGCGCGGGCGGTCGGTCATCGATACGGTTCTCCGGGTGCTGGGGCTCCCGCGGCGCGAGCTGGACGCCAGTCTCGGCACAAGCCTGACAGGTCCACGTTCATGAGCGGCTGTCGGGAGGTGAAGAAACCGACACGGCGCCGGCCGTCGGCGGCGCCACCCCGGTTCGCGGCAGCGCGACGGTCACGGTGGTGCCCTTGCCCGGGGCGCTCTGGATGCTCACCCGACCATGATGCATCTCCACGATGGAACGCACGATGGACAGGCCCAGCCCCGAACCCGCAGCCCGCGCCTCGACCGCCTGCGCACCGCGGTAGAAACGCTCGAAGACCCGCGGCAGCTCGAGTGGATCGATGCCCACGCCGGTGTCGGCCACCTCTACCGTGGCCTCCTCACCGTCGGACCGCAGGCTGACCGTGACTCGCCCATCGACCGGCGTGAATTTGAGCGCATTGCCGATGACATTGGCGAGCACCTGGCCCAGGCGCGGAGGGTCGTGCATGACACGCACCGCTTCGGCGGGCAGATCGGCCTTCAGCGACACGCCCTTCCGCGCTGCACCCGGCTCGGCCTGGGCTACGGCGTCCTCCACCACCGCCCGCAGATCGTCCGGACGCAGGTCGAGCGCCACGAGACCCGAATCCAGCTTGGAGAGCTCCAGCAGGTTCATGGCCAGCCAGTCGAGCCGCTCGATCTGCTGGTGGCTGTGCGCCAGGAACTCGTCGCGCGCCTCGGCGTCCGCGGCGGCGCCTTCCTGGAGCAGTTCAATGAAGGTCCGTAGCGCGGCGATCGGCGTGCGCAACTCGTGGCTGACGTCGGCCAGGAATTCACGGCTGCGGTCGCGGTCGCGGCTGATGTACTCGATGGAGGCCTGAAGCCGTTCGGCCATGGCATTGAAGGCCGTGGCCAGCTCCACGATCTCCGGCGCGCCACGGTCGGGCATCGCGACGCGCTCGTCCAGGCGTCCATCGGCCAGCGAGCGAGAGGCTTGGGTCAGGCGGCGGATGGGATCGGTCAGCCGCTCGGCCAGCAGGATGGCCAGCACGATGGCCACGAGCAGCGCCAGGACCGCTGCCCCGAAGAGGACACTCACGATGGTCTCCAGCGTCTGCGCGCGCAGGCTCAACGGATCGGACAGCGTCACCGTCACCAGCCGCGATGGTGCGGCGACCTCGTTACGCGCCCAGTAGACGTCCAGGATCTCGGCCGAGCGACTGGCCTGGATCGGCTCGCGTCGCTCATCCGCCGGAGTGGACTCCGCGTCCAGTGGCACCTCGAGCCGATAGACCACGAGGTCGGGACGGTCCGGTGCGAAGGCCAGGGTCATGGTCACGTCGGCGCGCGCCAGCTCGCGGGCGAGGTTGACCACGTAGCCTTCGTCGGCATCACCCAGGGCCCGCCAGACCATGTCCGAGGCGACCGGCGTTCGAGTCTGCCAGACGATCGGCCGCACCGTGTCACTGGTGACCAACTGGTTCTGGATGAGCTGCTGGATGACCAGCGACGTGACCAGCTGCGTCCGATCCTCCAGCGCTTCTCGCTCTTGCTGTGCGAAGTAGCCGTCCAGCAGACGCGGCAAGGAGGTCAGGACGAGGGCCAGGGCCACAGCCACCACGAGGCTGAAAGCGATGACGAGGCGGAATCGATAGCCCTGGAAGAACACGCGGGCCCTGTCCATCCCTGCTGACCCGCCGCTCAGCGCTCCGCGAACGCGTACCCGGCGCCGCGGATGGTCAGGATGAAGGCAGGATCGGCCGGATCGTCTTCCAGCTTCTCGCGCAGGTGCGAGACGTGGACGTTGATGGTCTTCTCGTCCTGGTCGAGCGCGTCATAGTCCCGCACCAGCTCCAACAGCTCTCGTCGGGAGAAGACGCGGCCCGGCTTGGAGGCGAGGTAGCGCAGGATCTCGAACTCCGTGGCGGTCAGGCTGATGCGCTGCTGGCCGCGCTGCACACGGCGTCGCTCCAGGTCGATGACCAGATCCCGATGACGGATGAGCCGGCCACCGGCCGCGTCCGCCAGGTCGCCGTAGGCACGACGGAGCAACGCCTTGATGCGACTCATCAGCTCGCGCAAGCCGAACGGCTTGGCCAGATAGTCATCGGCGCCGAGCTCCAGCCCGATGACCTTGTCGACCTCCTCGTCGCGCGCCGTCAGCATCAGCACGGGCGCCTTCGAGCCGGTCGCGCGCAGGCGCCGCAGCATCTCGAAGCCATCCATGCCGGGCAGTCGCACATCGAGCAGGATCAGGTCAGGAGCCTGCTGGGTGGCGAACTCCAGGCCTTCCTCGCCGCTGCGGGCGACGCTCACTTGGTAACCCTCCTGCTGAAGGGCGTACTGCACGCCGCGCGCCACGGCGTACTCGTCCTCGACGATCAGGATGGTGGCGCTCACGGGTGACGATCGTTGCGGTCCATCGGGGGAGGGATGGTACATCGCCGCTCGCGTGGTACGATTTCGCGCTCCCGGACCGTGGCGGCGCTCTAAGGCACGCGCGCCCTGGCCAGCCAGGCCCGTCCACACCGTACAAGAGCCCACTGAGAGGTCCCCACCGACGTGAGCAGCCGTCCCCAGCTTTCCGCCGACACCCGCGAGGCTCTTGGCAAGAAGGTCGCCCAGCTTCGTCGTGATGGCGTCCTTCCGGCCGTGGTCTACGGCCACGGGAGTGACTCGGAGGCCATCCAGGTCGACGCCAAGGGCTTCGATGAACTGCGCCGGCACGCCGGTCGCAATGCGCTGGTCGATCTCAAGGTCGGGGGCGGCCGTGCACGGCCGGTGCTGCTGCACGCAGTGCAGGAGCATCCCGTGACGCGCCGCGCCCTGCACGCGGACTTCCTCATCGTGCGCATGACCGAGGAGATGACCGTGGACGTGTCGGTGGCCATGATCGGCGAGTCGGTGGCTATCGAGAAGATGGGCGGCACGCTGCTGCATCTGCGCGACACCGTCCAGGTACGCGCCCTGCCGGGGGATCTGCCCTCGTCGTTGGAGCTGGACATCAGCTCGCTGAGTACCTTCGATGCGACGCTCCACGTAAGCGACCTGCAGGTGCCCGAGAAGGTCACCATCCTGACCGATGGCACGGAG
>JALZLU010000182.1 GCA_030858685.1 Chloroflexota bacterium
GGGCTGGTCGAAGAGCGCCGCGTAGAAGTCGAAGCCCTGCTCGGTGACCTGGAAGATCTCGTCGGCATCCACGCCCAGCTTCTCGGCCAGGGAACGGCGGCAGTACAGCCCCAGCTCGATGCCGTCCCGCCGACGGCGGCGGATGAGGTGGTACGGCCCGGCTATCAGCGCCAGAAGGTAGGTGCTGAAACGCGGGGTGCGCTCGAACGAATGGCGCATGCGTCCGTCCGCTTGTGCCTCGGGCTCGCCGCTGGGCCGGGCGCTGGAGACCACCTGCCAGTCGGGCGGGGCGTCCACCGTCAATGCGTACGTCGCCTTGATGTCGGGCTGGTCGAAGCAGGGAAAGAGTCGGTGGGCCGAGAAGGGCTGGAAGTTCGAGTAGAGGTACTCCTGTCCGTCTTGAGGGTCGACGAAACGATGCAACCCGTCGCCACCGGTGTCGAAAGGGTTCACGTAGCGCACCGCGACGCGCATGCGCTCGCTGAGCGCCTCGGCCTTGAGGACGATGCGGTCCCCATCGCGCTGCGGTGCGCTCGGCGCGCCGTTCACCGTCAGCGCTTCGATGGTGCCGCCCTTGAGATCGATGAACAGCGGCCGGGAGGCGTCTCGCACGGAGAACTCGATGAGGCACTCACCGCGATACGTCTGCTGGCCGGGCTCGAGGTCGATGCGCAGCGTGTAGTCGACATCGCTGATGCGCTCAGCGCGCTCGATGGCCTCGGCCTGGGTCAGGACGTCGCGGGTCGGCGTCTCCGGAGCAGGGGTGAGAGTCTGGGACACGGGACCTCACAAGATCGTGGCCCACGGGGCCGAGATGGGACCGCGTGCCCTGCGGACTGGATGCGGCAGCCATCGCGTAACTGAAGGCGTGGCTGCGGAGCGAGTCTACTCAAACGGGCGGTGCACGTCACGACGCGTGCTCGTCCGGGCGCGGAGCGCTTCACGGCTTCGCCACGAAGATGCCGCGCGGTGTGTCACCCTGTAGTCATGCCCACCACCCGCTCCGCTCTCGACCTCCTGCGCGGTGTCGGGTTGATCGTAGATGGTCCCGCTCGCTGGGAGGAACGCATCGCCGGTCGAGGACCGGGCGTCTACCTCATCGAGCTGCCCGATGCGCCCGAGGAGGCGCCCATCGACCAGAGCCTGGTCCGCGGCTGGATCGATCGCACGCCGGCCCTGCGCCTGGACGGTGAGCGGCCCACACCGAATCGCCTGGCCCAGCGACTGGCCTCCTTCTGGCTGCCGCGCGTGCCGGTCCTTTTCATCGGTCAGGCACCTCGCTCCATCGCCGGCCGCATCGCCGCCCAGCAGCAGACGCCGCTGGGCGTCAGGCGCCCTCACCCGGGCGGGCACTGGCTGCGCACGCTCAGAGACCCTGGGAAGTGGCGCATCTGGTGGGCCGAGACGGAAGCCATCGAGGAGTACGCCGACGCGCTGGAGACAGCGTTCGTCGATAGCGTGGACCCGGAAACGGCGGCGGCTCTGCCCGAGGGTGCACCGCTCGTCCCGTTCGGTAACCTGGAGAGCGCGTCAGGAGTCCTGCGCGCCCACGGCATCACCGGCGCGCTCGTCGACGAGCCCGCCGGCGCGGGTGCCAGCGGAGCGTCCGCAAAGGCTCGCGCCGGCGCCGGAGCGCGCGTTGGCAAAGCGGCACAAAAGCGCGCGACCGGCACGCGTGCCAGCACGACCGGTGGAGCCACACGACGCAGCTCTGCTTCCAGCAAACCCGCCCCCGAGCCCACGCATATCTCCGAGGAGGGCCTGGCACGTCTGAAGGCGGAACTTGAGGACCTGCGCATCGTGCAGCGTCCGCAGGTCATCTCGCGCGTCAAGCACGCCCGTGAGCTGGGCGATCTGCGCGAGAACGCCGACTACGAGGCGGCCCGCAATGAACAGTCGTTCCTGGAGGGCCGCATCCTGTCACTCAACCAGCTCATCGACAGCGCGGTCATCATCGCCGGCGACCGCACCGGCGAGGTGATGCTCGGCTCGACGGTCGTGGTCGAGGTCGGAGGCGACCAGACCACCTTCCACATCGTCGGGTCGACCGAGGCGAGCCCCGGTGACGGACGGATCTCCAACGCGTCGCCCGTGGGCAAAGCGATGATCGGGCGGCGTGCCGGCGAAGAGGTCGTGGTCAAGCTGCCCGTCGGCGAGGTGAGCTACCGCATCGTCGAGGTGCGCTAGAGCGGACGGCGGGTCGGCCCGCCGCCGCTCATGGAGGGCTACCCCCGGGTGCGAGCCGCAAGGATGCGATAGCGGACCCAGCCCCGTGTGCCGTCCGGCGCCTCGAGCCGAACCCATGCTCGCGGCTCGCCGCCGATGGGCACCCACTTCGACCTCAACACCGTCACCTCGGAGCGACGTGGCAGGCGAAGCAAGGCTGCGCTGGGCCAGGATGGACCTGCCCTGAGGCTGAAGGAGCCGCGCAGCCGCAGCGCATCGCCGCGCTCCAGCCCGGTGTCGGGCCGCGTGGGCGTCGGGCCGTCGCCACCAGCCGGCGCGCGGTCCATCAGCGACATCACGTTGGCCACGTAGTTGCGCGCGTAGGCAGACCAGTTCGAGCGGTCGGGATCGCTCCTGCCGCTGAGCCACCAGTAGGCCACTCGATCGTAGCGACCCAGCCAGCGATGCAATCCGCTGACCTTGCCGGCAGCCACGATCTCCTGGTTGATGCCCGTCTGGGGAGCGTGCGGGTCACCGATGAAGTCGCGCGACCAGTTGGGCCAGTTGAAGGGCATGATCTGGTACTTGCCATACGCGCCTGAGGCGGGATTCTCCGCGCCGTAGCGCCAACCCGACTCCTGACCGGCCAGGCCCCACAGGAACTCGGCCAGGCGCGGTGGCTGGTTCTCCGCGGCGGAGGCACCTGAGCGCGGCCCGACGAGAGACATCGCGGGCGTCAGGAGACCCACGGCCAGAACGGCGAAGATGAGTGGGGCCAGCATCCGCCGGCGCGGAGGTGCCCTCTCAGGGCGTAAAGAGGTGTGATCCACGGCAGGTCGTCCTTCCTCTCCGCGCGCCACATGGGCATGAAGCGGCGCGGTCGGGGCCTTACCCTCCCCGGGCACAGGAGATGGTCGGCCTACTTGGTTGGTGGCTTCAGTGTCCCCCGGGAAGTCAAGTCAAGGACGACATGCGGGCTCTGACGGGTCAGGCGAGCCTCCAGTCGCTCCTTCACCTGGGGCCACTCCTCGCGGATGACGGAGTAGTAGGCCGAGTGGCGCAGCCGACCGTCGGCCACGATGACGTGGTTCCGGAAGGTGCCCTCGAAGGTGGCACCGATGCCCAGCAGGGCAGCCCGTGAGCGCTCGTTGAGCGCGTCCGTCTTCCACTCCACCCGATTGGCGCCCAGTCGCTCGAAGGCCTGCTCCATCTGGAGCAGCTTCGCCTCGGAGTTGTGGCCCCGACCGTGGACCGTCGGGGAGAGCCACGTGTAGCCGATCTCCAGTCGGTGGTGCAGGCGCTCGATGTTTAGGTAATGGGTGCTGCCCACGGCACGGCCCGTGGCGCGGTCGACCGTGGCGAAACAGACCTGCGTGCCCGCGTTGGCGGCTGCCACGGCCCACTCCACGTGGCGCCGCATCTGTTCCTCCGTGTCGATCGGATCGGTGAACCAGCGGAACGCGTTCGTGCCGAGCCCCGCCTCGCAGAGCGCCTCGAGATGGTGCAGGGCGAGCGGCTCAAGACGAACGAGACGGCCCTCCAGCGTGACCGGCTCGACCGACATCGGGGGAGGACGCGTCATCCGGACAAGACTGTCCGGGGGTCATCGGGGATCGGCGGCACCAGGCTGATCATGGGCGACCCATGATGGCAGCGTCGGGTACCGTTCCGCTCGATGCACGAAGCCGAGATCTTTCGAGCTGGTGCTGGGGCTGCTGGTGGTTGTCGCCCTGGCCGTCACCGTGTCTCGGCGCATCGGCATCCCTTACCCCATCCTCCTGGTCGGGCTGGGCATCGGCATCGGTCTCATCCCGGGCATGCCCCGGGTGGACCTGGCACCCGACCTCGTCTTTCTGCTCTTCCTTCCACCCATCCTCTTCGCTGCGGGCTACTTCACCTCCATCCGGGACTTCCGGGCGAACCTGCGCCCCATCCTCTTGCTGGCGGTCGGTCTCGTGCTGGTCACCACTCTGGCGGTGGGGCTGGTCATCCATGCGCTGGTGCCGAGCATCGGCTGGGCACCAGCCTTCGCCCTTGGCGCCATCGTCTCGCCGCCCGATGCGGTGGCCGCAACGTCCATCGCACAGCGCCTGGGCCTTCCCCGTCGGGCGGTGACCGTGCTGGAGGGCGAGAGCCTGGTCAACGACGCCACGGCCTTGGTCGCCTTCCGCTTCGCCGTGGCGGCGACTCTGAGCGACGTGTTCTCCCTGGGCGACGCCGTGGTCACGCTGGGGCTGGTGGCCATCGGCGGCGTGGTCATCGGAGTGGCTGTGGGCTGGGTGGCGGCATGGCTCCTGGCGCGGCTCGACGATCCGCCCGTCGAGGTGACGGTCTCCATGCTGCTGCCTTTCGCGGCCTTCCTGCCCGCCGAGCAGCTCGGCTTCTCGGGGGTCCTGGCCGTGGTTGGCGCCGGCCTGCTCATTGGCTACCGCTCGCCGCGCATCATGTCTTCGGAGTCGCGCATGCTGGGCAGCGGCGCCTGGCAGATGCTGCTGTTCCTGCTGAACGGCCTCATCTTCATCCTCATCGGACTGCAACTGCCGTCCGTCATGGCGCGACTGACCGACTACCCTCCAACAGACCTCGCCCTGTACGCAGCGGCCGTGAGCGTGACGGTGGTGCTCGTGCGCATCCTCTGGATCTTCCCCGCCACGGAACTCCCGCGCCGCTTGAGCGCCAGCCTGAGAGCGCGCGATCCCTCCCCCCGTGGCCGATCGTCCTGGTCATCTCCTGGGCGGGCGGGGCGTGGT
>JALZLU010000273.1 GCA_030858685.1 Chloroflexota bacterium
GGCCCGCCCGGCGCGCATCGCGCGGCGATCACGCCGCGCTCGCCCGCGCGCACCCAGCGAGCGTCGGGTGGTGCGCTGGGTCCAGAAGGGACGGCTGACATGCCACCACAGCTCCAGCGCGGCGCCCATGACGGCGCCGCCGACCAGCGCGATCGGCGCGACCGCCACGGCCCACCCCACCGTGTCAGCTTGCACGCCGTCGGCCGCCCGCCATACCGGCGCTTGGGCCACGAAGGTCTCCAGCGCCTCGCGCGGCCCGATGATCGCCACCCCGACGAGTCCCAGGGCGCCCAGCAGGGTGCTGGGTGCCCAGCGGGCGCCCAGCACCCGCGCGGCCAGGAACGCCACGAGCCCGAGGACCAACGGCGCCAGCGCGACCGCCGCCACCCCGACCAGCGCCCCGACGACCAGCACGCCGCCGGCGGGCAGGTCATCCAGCGCCTCACGGCCCTGACCGCCGCCCGAGCTCGCCGCGGGCTCAGCCATCGCCACGGACCTCCGCCCAGGGCCGCAGGTCCAGACGATTGGCCATCTGCAGTTCCTCGCGCAGCGCCTCCAGCCGCCGGCGGACCGTTGGCTGCTCGACGTAGTACACGACGGCGGCCAGGTGACTGGCGCGCCGATAGGCCAGGAGGATCTCACGCAGGCGACTGGTGCGCTTGGCCGCCAGCTCCAGCTCGACGCCAAAGCGCGCATCAGCCTCACCGCCGACGACCATGTCGGGGTAGTGGCGCCGCGGGCGCCCGTCGGCCTGGTCGCCGCCCAGCAGCACGGCGTGACGTGGCCGGGTGGTGCCGGCGTCGGTGCGCCGCAGCTCACGCTCGCTGAGGACCTCCAGGCCCCGCAGTTCCAGCGTCGTCGCCAGGTCCACCAGCGCGCTGTCGTGGCGATAGGTCCGCAGGTCGACCCCGACCTTGGGCAGGTCGACCTCGCACAACCCGAGCCCGACGTCGGTGACCGTGTAGACGCCCGGGCGCCCCACGAATAGCCGCCTGAACTCCAGGCACCCCATCTCCGCCATCTGCGCCAGCCGCCGGTAAGCCGCCGACTGGCCCAGCCCGAAACGCGCGCGCACCTGGGGCACCGACGCGAAGCGCCACCGCGCGATCCACCGCACCATTGCCACGTCGCGCTGCGTGATCCGGGGGCCCCGCGAGCGTCGCGCTGGCGGCTTAGCGCCACGCGGCTCGCTCAGCAGCTGCGTCTGCTCGTCCACCGCGGCCATCACGTCTCTAGCTGTCCGCTCGCGTACAGAAGATCATCGGCTATACAGCTCCATACTAGGCAGAGGATGTTAGGCCATGGGGCGGCGAGTAGGATCGCCGGGATGGCCGCGCTTCGCTGGGCATGACCAGATCCCCTACGCCGCTGGGGCGGTTGCTTCAGGAGCGTCGCCGACAGCGTGGGTATTCGCGCGTCCGCGCCGGGGAACTTGCCGACCTCAACCCCAGCACCATCGAGAGTTGGGAACTGGGTCGCGTCAGCAAGCCGCCCATCCACGACGTCCTCCGGCTTGCTCGGGTTCTCGAGATCCCGACCGCGGATCTTGAGCATGCCGTGCTTCCCGATAGTCCAGCGGCCACCGTTGAGCCACCGGCCCTACCGCTGTCAAATGCGCCGTTGCTCGAACAGGCGATGGCTGTGCTCGGATGGAGCGAGAGCGACGCCGCAGCCGCCCTGAACACGTCGCTCCTGCGAATCCGGACACTCCGCCGCGGAAACGACGACCTAAGCGTGTTGGAGGTCATGACGCTCACAGCGCTGCTCGCGGCCTTTCACGGTGCAGGCAACATCCCGCCTGACCAGGTTGCCGAAGCGCTGGCACGTCTGCGTCGTTCGCGACCTAGCTAAGTCCAGCCCGCCGCTCAGCGGTCTTCATCGCGTTGAGGGAGCCACTCGGTGAGCTCCTCCGCGGTCTCCTCTAGGCGCGCGCGCAGTTGGCCGTCGCTGCGATCGTCGGCCAGCTCGAGCAGCGATCCGAGCATGGCCTGCGCTGCGCTGTACTCCACGTTGCGGCGAGCGAGAGCCGCGATCGTCTCGTCGCGTTCATCGGCCAGCTCCTTTGCCTCATCAGCCGCCTGCTCGAGTGCTAGGTGGGCCTCATCGAGGCGCGCGTAGGCGGCCCGCGAATCCTCGAGCGCGCTGAGCGCGCGCAGCGAGACCGCAAGGCCGATCCAGATGGCGGCGGCGATCCCCGCGTAGAGCGCGGCGGGCTTGCCGCCCAACGCTCCATAGAGCGCCACCGTGCCGGTGACCGCCCACGCTCCGGTTGCCGCCACCATCAGGGCTCGCGGACTAACGGCAGGAAGCGCCTCGCGGGACAGCCAGATCGGGCGCTCCACCCGCAGGATCACGGCCGCCGCGGCGAGCGTGGCGATCATCACGCCGGTGAACCAGACTGCGCCCGTCCAGCGGTTCGTGCTGTAGGCGCCCTGGGCGCTCAGCCACCCGAACATAACGTCCGCGGTGGCGCTGCAGAGCATCGCCAGGGCGAAGATCCCGACGGGCAGCGGGAGCGCTCGCCAGCGCCCCAGCGCGGCTGAGACGATCAGCGTGACCATGAGCAGCCCAGCGATCGGACGCACGGTCGCGTCGATCGCCCCAGCCGTCAGGCCGGGATCGAGGCGGTAGCTGACCGTCGCGACCGCGAGCGCGGCGGTGGCAGCGACCACGATCGAGTAGTCCAGGGC
>JALZLU010000169.1 GCA_030858685.1 Chloroflexota bacterium
CGTGGGTGGGATCGAGTAATAGACATCGGCCAGGCTCAGGTGTCGCACTCGGAGCGCCTCGTGGAGTGCCTGACCCTCGGGGAAGCCGAGTCCCAGCTGGGTACCCTCGTACCCCAAGCGCGTGATCTCGTCGAGGATCTCGTCCCCGGTCGCGCCCTGGCGCAAGTCGGCCAGGTCGACGTTGTTCCAGACGATGGGCACGGCACCGATGCGGGCGTGCGGCAGCGCGTCCGTCGGGCGGCGCAGGCGACGGCGTAGACCAGCCGAGAGCGTCGGATCCATGCCGGTGACAGACTCCGCAGCAGCGCTGATACGAGCTTGGACG
Source organism: Chloroflexota bacterium (assembly GCA_030858685.1). Classification (GTDB taxonomy): domain Bacteria; phylum Chloroflexota; class Limnocylindria; order Limnocylindrales; family CSP1-4; genus Palsa-1032. The sequence continues at coordinate 326 of JALZLU010000169.1, forward strand.
GGCCTCTATCGGCCTTGATGTAATCGATTACCCTCTGAGCGGCCGAACGATACCATGCCGTCAACCCCTGTCAACAGGAAGAAGGAAGAGGTCCATGACGGTGCACACGAAGGCGGTCGCGCTGCCGCTGGCGGCGAGCCCGCTGGGGCGCACGGTGGCGACCACGCCGACCGATATCTGGAACGACTCCTGCGACGTGGACGAGCTCGAGTACGCCGTGAGCTTCGGCGCCGTCGGGGCCACGGCGAACCCCACCATCGTCACCGACGTGTGGAAGAAGGAGTCGAGGCTCTGGCGGGGCCGTGTCCGTGCCATGGCGGCCGAGGATCCGACGAGTACGGAGACGGAGCTGGCCTGGCGGGTCGTAGAGGAGATGTCCATCCGTGGAGCGGCCCTGCTGGAGCCGGCCTTCGAGGAACACGGCGGGCGGCAGGGAAGGCTGTCGGTGCAGACGGACCCGACGCTCTACGCGAACCAGGGCCGGATGCTCGCGCAGGGTGTGGCCTTCGCTGGGCTGGCCCCGAACATCATCGTGAAGTTCCCGGCGACCTCGGCGGGCATCGGCGTCATCGAGGAGGCTACGGCGCGCGGTGTCAACGTGAACGTCACGGTCTGCTTCACGGTCCCACAAGCGCTCGCGGCGGCCGAAGCCATCGAGCGCGGGCTTCGGCGGCGCGAGGACGCGGGTCAGGATGTCGCGCGGATGGGGCCGGTCGTGACGGTGATGATGGGCCGCCTGGAAGACTGGCTGCGCGTCCAGATGGACAGGCACGGCGTGGTGGCCGACCCGACCGTTCTGCCCTGGTCCGGCGTGGCGATCTTCAAGCGGGCTCATCAGCTGTTCCAGGACCGCGGCTACCGCGCCCGGCTGCTGGGCGCGGCCATTCGGCACCACCTGCATTGGTCGGAGCTCGTCGGCGGCGATGTGGTGATCACGATGCCCTCTTCCTGGCAGAAGCGCTTCAACGCATCTGCACTGGAGGTACGGCACCGCATCGACGACCCGGTGGCTCCCCGGGTGGTCGATGAGCTCCGGAGGCGCTTCCCTGACTTCGTGCGCGCCTACGAGCCGGAGGGGCTCGCCGTGGACGAGTTCGATGCCTACCCCGCTACGGCGCGGACGCTGCGGGCCTTCATCGCCTCGTACCATGATCTCCTCCACCTCGTCACCGACGCCGCCATCCCCGACCCGGACCTGCTGCCCGAGCCGGCGTGAGCGACTCGTCGCTTTACCGACCGGCGGGCTCCACGGCGGACGACGGCTGGACGTTGTCCATCACGCCCCAGGACGCCGGGTGGGACTACTCCGGGCTGCGCGTCCTGGACCTCGCGGCTGGGGGCTCCCGGACGTTCCAGACCGGCGAGGACGAGTTGGTCGTCCTGCCGCTGTGGGGCTCGGTCCGAGTCTCGTGTGAGCATCAGGCCTTCGACCTGCGTGGGCGGAGCGGTGTCTTCGACGGCCCCACCGACTTCGCCTACGTGGGACGAGACAGCCAGGTGACCGTGTCGAGCCCGACCGGTGGGCGCTCGGCCATCCCTTCGGCACGAGCCTCGCGCCGGCTGCCGTTCCGCTACGGCCCGTCGGAGGCCGTACCCGTCGAGCTGCGGGGCAGCGGGAGTTGCTCGCGGCAGGTGAACGGCTTCTGCATGCCAGGCGGCTTCGAGGCCGACCGGCTGATGGCCTGTGAGGTGCTCGTGCCCAGCGGCAACTGGTCATCGTACCCGCCGCACAAGCACGACGAAGAGCGGTCCGGGGAGACGGAGCTGGAGGAGATCTACTACTACGAGCTGGCGGCCGGGCGTGCCGGGCCATCGTCGGGCAGTGGCGGGGCGGCCGGGTCGGGCATCGCCTACCAGCGCGTGTACGGGACGGTGGAACGGCCTATCGATGTGCTGGCGGAGGTCAGGTCCGGAGACGTCGTGCTCATCCCGCATGGGTGGCACGGGCCGGCCATGGCTGCGCCGGGCTACGACCTCTACTTCCTGAACGTGATGGCGGGTCCGGGCCGGCGCTCGTGGCTGGTCTCGGACGACCCGGCGCATGCCTGGGTCAAGGAGACGTGGTCAGCGGACGGTGTGGATCCCCGGCTGCCCTTCGGCGAGCGACGGTGACCACAGGACGCATCCGGCTGACCGTCGGCCAGGCCATCGTGCGCTTCCTGCCGGCGCAGTGGTCGGAGCGCGATGGCCTGGAGCAGCGGCTGATAGGGGGCGTCTTCGGGATCTTCGGGCACGGCAACGTGGCAGGCATCGGCGAGGCGCTGCGGGAAGCGGAGCTGGCCGATCCGCGCGCGCTTCCCTACCGGCTGGCGCGCAATGAGCAGGCCATGGTCCATGCCGCCGTTGGATTCGCTCGGATGCGCGACCGCCTGTCGACCCTCGCCTGCACGACGTCCGTCGGTCCGGGCGCCACGAACATGGTGACCGGCGCGGCCGTCGCCACGGTGAACCGGCTGCCCGTGCTGCTGCTGCCCGGGGATGTCTTCGCTACTCGGGTGGCCGATCCGGTCCTTCAGCAGCTGGAGCACCCGCTCGCCGGAGATGTGTCCGTCAACGATGCGTTCCGGCCAGTGTCGCGGTACTTCGACCGCATCAGCCGGCCGGAGCAACTGCCGTCGGCGCTCCTGGCGGCAATGCGCGTGCTAACCGACCCGGCCGAGACCGGCGCGGTAACCCTGGCGCTGCCCCAGGACGTCCAGGCGGAGGCGTGGGAGTGGCCGCTCGCGCTCTTCGAACGACGGCTCTGGCACGTCGCTCGGTCGGTTCCCGAGCCGGCCGCACTTGCCAGGGCGCTGGACCTGCTCAGATCAGCCAGGCGCCCGCTCATCGTGTCCGGCGGTGGGACCATCTATTCGTGGGCGACCGAAGCGCTGCGCGCATTCGTGGAGTCGAGCGGCATCCCGGTCAGCGAGACGCAGGCCGGGAAGGGATCCCTGCCCTACGACCACCCGTCATCCGTGGGTGCCATCGGCGCGACCGGCACGCCCGCCGCGAACGCGCTGGCACGCGATGCAGATGTGGTGATCGGCATCGGGACGCGGTACAGCGACTTCACGACGGCGTCACGGACGATCTTCGCTGCGAAGGGTGTGCGCTTCGTGAACATCAACGTGGCTTTCATCGACGCGGCAAAGCAGGCGGGGGTGGCTGTCGTGGCCGATGCGCGAGCCGCGCTCGAGGCGCTCGGGGCCGGCCTGGCGGGCTGGTCGGTCGAGCCCGGCTACCGCGACGAAGCCCGCGGGCGCGCCGAAGCGTGGAATCAGGCGGTCGAGGGAGCGTACACGCTCGGTCATCGACCGTTGCCGGCGCAGTCAGAGGTCATAGGCGCCGTGAACGCCGTCTCCGGTCCCCGGGATGTGGTCGTCGGCGCGGCCGGCTCGATGCCGGGCGACCTGCACAAGCTCTGGCGGACGCGCGATCCGAAGGGATACCACGTGGAATACGGTTACTCCACGATGGGCTACGAGATCGCGGGTGGGCTCGGGGTGAAGCTGGCGGCGCCCGAGCGCGATGTGTTCGTGATGGTCGGCGACGGCTCGTACCTGATGATGGCCCAGGAGCTGGTCACCGCCGTCCAGGAGCGACTCAAGCTCATCGTGGTGCTGGTGCAGAACCACGGTTTCCAGTCGATCGGCGCGCTCTCCGAGTCGCTCGGGACTCAGCGGTTCGGGACGGCGTACCGGTATCGCGGCGAGGATTCAGGGCGCCTGGACGGTGACCATCTGCCGGTGGACCTGGCCGCGAACGCGGCGAGCCTCGGGGCGCGTGTCGTGCGCGCCGGTACGATCGAGGAGCTGCGGGCGGCGTTGGAGGCGGCCAAGTCCTCATCCGAGCAGCGGCCGATCGTGATCCACATCGAGACCGACCCGCTGGTGGCCGCGCCCGACAGCGAAGCCTGGTGGAACGTCCCCGTCGCAGAGGTCTCGGAGTCGGAGTCCGTTCGTGAAGCGCGAGAGCGCTACGAGGTCGCCAAGAGGGCGCAGCGCCACTACCTCTGACGACCGCCGCCAGACCGTCGTGCGCTAGGGACGCTGCTCGATGCAGCTGGCACGCGGGCCACCGCGTCCTGCGTGCAGGTGCGCTCCCTCACCGACTCGCCCGCTCTATCGGAGATGCTCACGCGCGATCGTGCGCTTCAGGAAGCGGCCCGCTCCCTTCTGGCCCTTCCACTGGCCATCCTCCACGATGACCTCGCCACGCGACAGCACCACATCACTGCCGCCCATCACCTCCCGCCCCTCGTAGCACGAGTAGTCAACGTCCATGTGATGCG
>JALZLU010000174.1 GCA_030858685.1 Chloroflexota bacterium
GCCGGCGTGCTGCTCCTGGGCACCTTCGACGCCCCTCCGGACGCGGAGTCCGGCGTCAACCTTGTTGGTGCGGAGTCGTTCGCGCTGATCCTCGCCATCGCGCTCGTGGTTGCTTTCGTGGTGTACGCGGTGATGGAGTACGCGCAGACCGGTCGCATCGAGTCGATCTCGCGGCAATTCGACACGCGCACGATCGTGCTGATGCCCATCGCGATCGCGTTCAACATCGTGCTCGGGCAGGCCGTCGGTAACGCCCTTCGAGTGCCGATCTACCTGGATTCCATCGGCACCATCCTGGTGGGCGCGTTGGCTGGACCGATTCCCGGCGCCCTGACCGGATTCCTCGCCAACATCCTGTGGACCTACGTGGTGCCGCCGCCGTTTCATAGCGACATCGCGGGCGCGTTCGCCATCGTGGCCGCCGCGATCGGGCTTCTGGCAGGCGCCTTCGGGCGGTTCGGCTGGCTCCGACCGCGACCGGACAGCAGCGGTCAGCGCCTGTTCGTGGGCGGCGCCCTTGCCGTGGGTCTGATCCTCGTGATGTCCGTCCTGGCGTATCTTGGGTATCGAGCGATCCTGGGCGACGCGAGCATCGCCCCGATCACCGACGAGACGCTCTTCTTGCTCCTCGGCTGGCTGGCGCTGCTGCTGGTCGTCGGCACCATCGTCGGTCTGCTGGCTCTGCTATTCATCCGACGGGACTTGACCGCTGCCTATGTCGTCGTGGCAGGCGTCGTGACCGGCATCGTGGCGGCCGTCTTGAGTGCTCCCATCAGCGCCAACCTGTTCAGCGGCGTGACCGGCTCCGGCACCGACTTCCTGGTCCTGGCATTCCGCCAGGCTGGCGCGGACATCAGTGCCGCGACCCTGGGCCAAGGACTCATCTCCGATCCGATCGACAAGGTCACCACGTTCTTCGTGGTGTACCTGATCCTCAACGCGATGGCGCGCCGGACCAAGGCACGCTTCCCACAGGGTGAGCGGCTCATCGAGCGGCCCTCCGCCGGGGGCGCTGCCAGCTGACCCCGTACCCTCTCCGGGCGCCTCGCTAGGTGGTGGGAACCGAGCCGCCCGGACCAGAGTCGACGCCAGAGTCGTCCGACCAACCACCTCCCGCCTTCCTGAGCCAGCCGGGTCCATCCGCCTATCACCGTCTCAACCCTCTGACCAAGCTCGTCCTCGCGACCGTCATCGCGGTGGCAGCCGTGATCATTGGCGGCATCGCCGCACCGGTCGTGCTCCTCATCTTCGCCGTAGGTCTTCCCGCCGCGAGCGCCGGCCTGCTACGCCGGCTCCTGCGGACGTCCCTGCTGCTGTCACTGCCCATCGGCATCAGCGCGCTGCTGGTGAACCTGTTCTTCTTCCCAGGTGGCCGCGACGTCCTCTTTCAGCTCGGGCCTATCACCGCCACACAGGAGGGCCTTGGCTTCGCGCTCGAGATCTTGGCGCGCATCCTTGCCATCTCCGGCGCTATCACGCTCTTCTACCTCACCACCCCGCCCAACGAACTAGTGACCGACCTTGAGCGGCGAGGCGTGTCGCCGCGCCTCGCGTTCGTTGCCAGCTCATCGGTCCAGACCGTCCCCGCCATGGTCGAACGGGCCAGCACCATCGTGGCCGCCCAGCGGGCACGCGGACTCGACACGGAGGGCGGGTTCATACGGCGCCTGCGCGGCCTGCTGCCCATCGTCGGCCCGGTGATCATGGGTTCCATCGCGGAGGTCGAGGAACGCTCGATGGCGCTGGAGGCTCGCGGGTTCACGCGTCCGGGACGCCGTACGCTGCTATGGGCGCCGGCCGATTCGACCGCACAGCGGCTCGCTCGCTGGCTGCTGGCCGTCGCTCTCGTCGGCCTGATCGGCGCCCGCCTCAGCGGCAGCCTCGGACCTCTGCCCTGATGGAACGACCGGTGGCGCCACACGCGATCGGCGCATGCTGACCCTCGACTCCGTCAGCTATCGCTACGCGGGAGCGGACCGGCCCTCGCTGTATGACGTCGATCTGCAGCTCGCTGACGGGGAGGTCGTTGGGGTAGTCGGCGCCAGTGAGTCGGGCAAGACCACGCTCTGCCTCGTGGCCAGCGGTCTGGCGCCGCGCGCCATCCGCGGCACGCTGAGCGGACGGCTGCTCATCGACGGGCAGGACGTGGTGGACGCACGGATGCACGAACTCATGGCGCACACCGGAGTCTGCTTCCAGGACCCAGCCACCCAGCTGTCCGGCGTGACCGGCAGTGTCTTCGAGGAAGTCGCCTTCGGGCCGATGAACCTGGGGCTGCCACTCGACGAAGTCCTTTCGCGCACGCAGGGAGCTCTCGTCGTGCTCGGCATCGACCACCTGTCCGAGCGAGACCCGGCTCGGCTCTCCGGCGGCCAGATGCAGCTTGTGGCCATCGGCGGACTGCTGGCCATGCGGCCGGCTCACCTGATCCTGGACGAGCCCACCGCGCAGCTCGATCCGGCCGGCACGCTGCTGGTGGCCGACGCATTGGCCAGTCTCGCGTCGCGCGGCACGTCCATCCTGATCAGCGAGCAGAAGACGGACCTGCTGGCGCGAATCTGCGATCGCGTGATCGCGCTTGAGCAGGGGCGGATCCAGCTCAGCGGCCCTGCCGACGCGACGTTGGCCGCGCCCGCCCTGGAATCGCTTGGCGTGGCCGCGCCGTCGGCAGTCCGGCTTCGGCGATCGGCCTCCGTGGCTGGTGTCGATCCCGCGCGCATCGAGGCAGGCCTGCCGTGATCGCGCTGAAGGTCGAAGGCCTCGTGTATGTCTATGAGGAGGGCTCCGTTCGTGCGCTGGATGGCTT
>JALZLU010000334.1 GCA_030858685.1 Chloroflexota bacterium
CTGGGTCTTCTGGCTGAAGATCGAGAGGCCGGTCACGTCCGTGGGCAGCAGGTCGGGCGTGAACTGGATGCGCCGGAAGCTGCAGCCGAGACTGCGCGCAATGGCCTTGGCCAGCACCGTCTTGCCCGTGCCGGGCACGTCCTCGATGAGCAGGTGGCCCTGGCAGAGCAGCGCCACGAGCGCGAGGCGCACCTCGTGGTGCTTGCCCACGATGACGCGCTCCACGTTGGCGGCGACCTTCTCGCCGGACTCCTGGATCTTGGACACTGTGCTGATCCCTCGCTGGCGTACCTGAGCGTTGTTTCGCTGGGTCCCCTTGGGCTCGTGACGCAGCGCCGGTCGGAGGATGGTACGTCGGGAGTCTGGATCCGGTTGTCGGGCGTGTCTAGGGACAGTGGCGCCCGGCGGCACGGGAGGCAGGTCCGTTCGACGCACAGCCGAGATCCATCGATGCCAGAAGGCAGCCGGTGATGAGGACGACCACGATCCTGGGCCGATGGGTCGGACGCGGCGACACGGACCGCTTCTTCAGTGCGACACCACTACTCCCCCAGACCCAGGTAAAGCGACATCAGGTCGCCGGCCATGGGCACCGCGACCTGGGATCCGAAGCCCGCCCGCTCCACGATGACCGCGATGGCGATGCGCGGCTGCTCCGCCGGGGCGAAACCGATGAACCAGGAGTGAGGACGGCCCGTCTCGCCCAGCTGGGCGCTGCCGCTCTTGCCGGCAGTGGTCGCGTCGGAGACCTTGGCGCCGCCGGCGAAGACCCGGCCGAACTCGCCCTCAACGGCCAGGATCATTGCCTGCGTGATGGCTTCGGCGTCGGCGCTGCGCATGACGGTGCGCAACTCTGACGAACCCACGTCTCGGACCCGGCCGTTCTCCGACTCCAGCCGATCGACCAGCTGTGGCCGCATGAGCACCCCGTCATTGGCGACGCAGGCCGCTACCAGCGCCATCTGCAGCGGCGTCACCAGCGTCTCGCCCTGGCCGTAGGCTGCATTGGCCAGCTCCACGCGATCGGTGAATCCAGAGAGCGGCCCGTCACCACCGGTCACCTGGCTGGCTGCCGTCGGCAGATCGAAGTCCAGCGATGAGCCGAAGCCGAAGCGCTGAGCAGCAGCCAGCAGCTCATCCGCGCCCGTGTCCAGGGCGGCATGTGCATACCAGATGTTGCTCGACACCTCGGTCGCCTCGGCGAAGTCGAGCGGCTCGTCACGCTGGAACGAGCGGGCCGAATCCCTGATGGTGAAGCCGTCTACCAGGAAGCCCGACTCGTACTCCTCGTCGGTGGGATAGGTCGTTCCGGGATCGATCGCTCCTGAGCCCAACCCCGCCGCCGCCGTCACGATCTTGAAGACGGACCCGGGCACGAAACGCCCCTGCGTGGCCCGGTTGAGCAGCGGCGTGGACCGATCCCCCCGCAGCGACTCCAGATAGGCCTGGCCGCCACCCGGGTCGACCAGCCGGTTGGCATCGAAGGTCGGGTTGGAGACGAGCGCCAGGACCCGACCCGTGGCCGGCTCGATAGCCACCACGGAACCGCGGTTTCCGCCCAGCGCCGACGCGGCGGCGGTCTGGAGCCGCACATCGATGGAGAGGTGAAGGTCGCTCGGGTCGTACGGATCGGTCAGGAACTTGCGCATCATGTCGCCGCCCGGGCCGAGCGGCTTGAGACCCGTGAGCTCGGCGTCGAAGGCGCGCTCAAGCCCGGATGTGCCGAAGCGCGTGCTCTGGTAACCCAGGATGGGAGTCATGGCGGGGAACGGATAGCGCCGCAGCCGCTCGCCGCTGGAGCCTCGCTCGTTGAAAGCGACGACTTCGCCGTTCGCGTCGAAGATGGTGCCGCGGGGTGCGTTCCGGGCCGCCGACTGAACCAGGGGATTGCCCGGATCGGTGGAAAGCTCCTGCGCCTCGACCACCTGCCAGTAGCCCATGCCTGCACCGATGCCACCGAACAGGACAGCCAGCGCCAGACCGACGCGCAGGAGCGCCGACCCGATGCTGGGGATGCCACCGGCCCCGCCCACCCCGTCCCCGGTCACGACACCTCCTCCGGCGGTCATGCCGGGGACCTTGCCGGGAGGCGGAAACGCCGCGCGGTAGAAGGGGGTGGTGGTGGCTCCACACCGCGATCGCTGAGCGCCAGCAGTAGCCCGATGACGATGGCGTTGGCCAGCAGCGACGAGCCGCCGTATGAGATGAAGGGCAGCGTGATGCCGGTCAGCGGCACCAGCTTGAGATTGCCACCGATGATCAGCGCCGCCTGGATGACGATGACCAGCGTCAGGCCGACGGCGAGCAAGGCACGGAAGTCGTCAGCGGCGCGTGCCGCGATGCGCAGGCCGCGCTCGGCGATGACGGCGTACAGCGCCACGATGGCTAATCCGCCCAGCATGCCCAGCTCCTCGGCCAGCGCTGCGAACACGAAGTCGGTGTGGATGGCTGGCAGATCGCCCGGCTCGCCGGTCACACCCGGCAGCCCAGCGCCCAGGCCGGTGCCCAGGATGCCGCCTCTCCCGAAGGCGTAGAGCGCGCGGATGACCTGATAGCCCGCGCCGAGTGGGTCGGCCCATGGATCGAGCCAGATGTCCACTCGGACACGAACATGGGGAAAGAGTTGGTAGAGGATGGTCGCTCCGGCCAGGAACATGACTATGCCCAGGACGACATACGCGAAGCGACGTGTGGCCACGTAGAGCAAGGTCAGGAAGACCGTGAAGAAGAGCAGCGCCGCACCCAGGTCGCGCTGGACGATGACCACGGCCAGGGCGACACCCCACATGGCTACCATGGGCAGCAGGTAGGGCAAGGGCGGCAGCGAGATCGGACCGACCTTGGTGCTCGTGCGCGCCAGCAGGGTGCGGTTCTCCGCCAGATAGCCCGCCAGGAACACGACCAGGATCACCTTCAGCAGCTCCGAGGGCTGGCCTGTGATGGGTCCGATCCGGAGGGACAAGCGTGGTCCGGTCGTGTCGGAGCTGGTGGGTGGCAGCACGAATACGAGCAGCAACAGCCCGATACCCACCGCGGCCCAGGTGTACTTGTACTCGCGCAGCCAGTTGTCGTTGCGCACCGCGATCGCCAGCACGGCCAGGACGCTGAAGGCCATGGTGAGCCAGAACAGTTGGAGCGCTGCCAGTCGGAGGTCGAGACCGGCCAGCGACAGCCCGGCCAGGTCTTGGGGCAGGCGTGCCATGAGCAGCAGAGACAGGCCGCCCAGCATGCCCGCCACGGGCAGCAGGATCTGGTCCATGCGCCGGCCGGTGAGGACGAACGCCAGGTGGATGGTGAACAGGATGGCCATGTAGATAAGGGGCATGGCCGGGTCGCCCAGGCTGATGCTTCCCGCCCGCTGTGAGGCCAGGCTTGCCCAGCCAGCCGCAAGTGCCACGCCGGTCAACGCCAGGAGCATCGTCTCCTGGTACCGGAAGCGCGGCCGGATCCCGGCCCGGTCCAGCGCGGCGATCACGCGGGCACGCGCTCCAGCCGGAGCCGCACCTGACCCAACTGGAGTTCATCGCCGTAGCCGAGTGGCACGACGCCTGCCACGCGCTGACCATTGACATACGTACCGTTGGTGCTGCTGCGATCCTCCAGGTACCAGGCACGGCCGCGGAACGTGAGGAGGGCGTGCTCCGCGGACACGAACGAGTCCTCCACCGTGATGGAGTTGTTGACGTCCCGACCCAGCGAGGTGATGGCGTCAAGCGGGATCGATGCGCCTGGTGTCGGGCGACCTTCCGGAGAGGCCACCACCACCAGCCGGCCGAGCGATCGACCCGATGTGGCGACCGTGGTGCGCAGGTCCCGCCAGAGCACGCGCAGCAGAGCGGCGAAGAACAGGTAGAGCAGGATCACGAAGGTGATCCGCACGATCCAGAGGGTCAGCGTGAAGGCGTCCATGGAGCGTCCCGAACGCTAGCGGTCGGGATGGATCGAGAGGGTCGTGTTGCCCAGGCGGACCACGTCACCGCTGCCCAGCGCGATCTCGCTGACCAGCGACCCGTTGACGAGCGATCCGTTGGTGCTGCCCCCGTCGCTGTAGATGAGCGCCCCCTGTCGCGTGGTGAAACTCCCATGCCGTCGCGAGACGCGCTCATCGGCCAACACGATGTCGTTCTCCGGACCCCGCCCCACTCGCAGCGTCCCACCGCGAAAGGCGACCCGCTGCGGCGCCATGCCCGGGCCAGCGATCTCGATGATGGCGGCTGGCACGGGAGGAGCCGGCACCTGGTAGGCCAGCGTGGCATTCGACTGGAACGGCCGGGCCGCCGGAGATGTCGGATCCATCGCCGGCTGTGGC
>JALZLU010000342.1 GCA_030858685.1 Chloroflexota bacterium
CGCAGAGCGTCAGCAGGTCGCCGCCCAGGCCGCCGTACTCGTCGGGGAACGGCAGGGCCAGCACGTCGTGCGCGGCCAGCAGCTCGACCACGTCCCAGGGGAACTCGGCGGACGAGTCGATCTCCGCAGCGCGCGGCGCGATGCGCTCGTCGGCCAGCTCGCGAACTACGTCGCGCAGAGCGCGCTGGTCCTCGCTGAGGCGGACACTCAAGGGACGGGCAGGCTGTGAGCGACGGGGTGTCGGGGCTGGTAGACCAGGATGTCATCAGCACCGGGCACCTTGAGCATGAGGCCGAGCCCGAAGCCGTGGTCCTCCACCCCACCCGCGAACTCTGCTCCCCTGCCCTCGAGCTCCGCCTTGGTCGCCTCGATGTCATCGCACATCAGCGAGATCGAGTGATGTCTCGGATGCGAATACGACTGACCCTCCCACGTGCCGCCTGTGGTATGCACGCCCATCTCGCTGGGACCGGTCCTGAAGATCGGCCAGTCGGGCTCCGAGTCCGAGTCTTCGACGTGCGGCCAGCGGAGGACGTCGCGCAGGAACGCGCGGGTGGCCTCAGGATCGTCCGAGTAGATCAACGTGTGGACGGCTTTGATCACGGTGTCGATGATAGGGCCGATGCCGAGACCCCTTCTGGCTGCGCGTCTGCGCTCCCGCCCCGTTGCCTACGAGAAGTGGCAGGGCCGGCCGATCACCGCCCTTGAGGATCAGGTCGCCGAGTGGCCCCTCGATGAGTACGCCACCATCGTTCCCGGCCCGTCGAGCGGCCCGTGGGATCCCCACGCTGCCTTCGGGCGGGTCCGAGACCGGATCCTGGGGCTGCGACTCTTTCCGCCGCAGAGCATCGTCCTTCACGCCGATACGCCCGATGGCAGGGCCGCTCTCGGTGCCACCATCGTCCAGCACTTCTTATTCGGGCCTATCGCGCTCGAGAGCGCCGTCCGCGTCGTGGGACTCGAGGACGTGTCTGACACCGGCTCGCGCCTTGTCTCGGTCACATGGGCGACGCTGCGGGGACACCCGGAACGAGGCATCGAGACCTTCTCGGCGAGTCTGCGCCCCGACGGCGTGATCAACGTTGCGATCCACGCTCGATCCCGGCCGGGGGGAATCGTGGTCCGGCTGGGATCGCCGCTTGCCCGGCGACTCCAGACAAGGATCTCCCGGGAATCACTGAGGCTTCTCGCTGTGGCGGCCAGTGGCGACGGCATGGACCGCCGGTGAGGTTCGCCGCTTGAGCCAGTCGAGACCGATGACGCCTGCGGCGGCTGAGGTCAGGGCTGGATCACCGGCAGATCGCGTCCATTCGAGGCTCGTGCCTGCAGGGATGCGGCCAGCACCTCGGAGATGTCCTGCGCGCTGATGCTTTCGCCCCGACCGCCCGGAGCGTCGGCCAGGCCGTCACGCAGCATCACCAGGCAGAAGGGGCAGGCCGTGGCGACGCCATCGGCGCCCGTTTCGAGGGCCTGTCGCGTGCGCTCGGCATTGATTCGCGTGCCGCGGTCCTCCTCCATCCACATCCTTCCGCCCCCGGCACCGCAGCAGAACGTGCCCTTGCCGCTCCTCTCCATCTCGCGCAGTTCCAGGCCGGGCACCGCGCTCAGCACCGTTCGGGGATCGGCCACCACGGAGTTGTACCGGGACAGGTAGCACGAGTCGTGGTAGGTCAGGGACCGGCCTGTCTGTCCGTCGCCCTCCGACTTGAGGCGGCCCTCCTCCACCAGCCGCGCCAGATACGTCGAGTGATGGACCACCTCGTAGTGCCCGCCTAGCTGCCCGTACTCGTTGCCCAGCGTGTTGAAGCAGTGCGGACAGGCGGTCACGATGGTCTTGGGCTTGTAGCGGGCGAGGGTCTCGATGTTGGCGGTGGCCAGCATCTGGAAGACGTACTCATTGCCCATGCGACGCGCCGGATCGCCGGTGCAGCTCTCCTCCTGGCCGAGCACCGCATACGCAACACCGGCCGCATCCAGGCAGGTCACGAAGGCCCGCGCGACGCGCTTGTTGCGATCGTCGAAAGCAGCCGCGCAGCCCACCCAGTAGAGGCACTCTAGATCGCTCACCGCCTCCGGGCCGGCCCCGGCAACCTGCGCTGCAGTGGGGACATCGAAGGGCAGGCCCTTCGTCCAGTCGAGTCGCGCAGTGGCGGGTTGGCCCCAGGGATTGCCGTAGCGCTCCATGGCGGTCATCGCACCGGTCAGCTCG